>JAKONR010000150.1 GCA_022701825.1 Hymenobacteraceae bacterium
GCATCATCCCGCTGAACATGGCCGAGCCCATTCTCATCGTGGAGGGCGAGACAACGGCCAATAACCTGGGTTTTGCGCCGCACGGCGCGGGCCGCAACCTCAGCCGCACCCGCCACAAGTATAGCAAGGCCGACAAGACCAAGGATGCGTGGTTTGCCGAAGAAACGCAAGGCATCGACGCCCGCTTTTTCTTCAACCGCATCGATATTTCCGAGCTGCCCAGCGCCTACAAAAACGCCGAAGACGTGAAGCAGCAAATCACCGATTTCAACCTGGCCACCGTCATCGACGAAATCCGGCCCTACGGCTGCCTCATGGCCGGCGACTGGGAACAGGACGCCCCCTGGCGCAAAAAGAAGCTGGCCAAAGCCGCCGCCAAGCTGCGCGAAGACGCCGACTCGCCCGAGGGCGAGGCGTATTGGGCCGCGCTCCAAACCGTGCGCAAGTGGACCAAACTCAACCACCTCTGCCTGCACGATGACATCGTGCAGCGTTTAGAAGCTACTGTGCGGCAGCGATTTTGGAACGAGCACAACTTCGTGTTCCGAGCCGGCGACCTGTACTACCACGCCAAAGGCGCGACGCCACTCGACCCGCAGTTCATGCCCGACATCACCGGCCCGCGCATCATCCCGCTGAACATGGCCGAGCCTATTCTTATCGTGGAGGGCGACACCACGGCCAATAACCTGGGCTTTGCGCCGCACGGCGCGGGCCGCAACCTCAGCCGCACCCGCCACAAGTACAGCAAGGCCGATAAGACCAAGGAAGCGTGGTTTGCCGAAGAAACGCAGGGCATCGACGCCCGCTTTTTCTTCAACGAAATCGACATCTCGGAGCTGCCCAGCGCCTACAAAAACGCTGAAGAAGTGAAGCGTCAAATCGCCGAATTTGGCCTGGCCCGCACCGTAGACGAGATTCAACCCTACGGCTGCATCATGGCCGGCGACTGGGAAGTGAACGCGCCCTGGCGGGTGAAAAAGCGGCAGGCGAAAGCGGCGGATTGCGATACGCAAGCTGACTCATCGGCTTTAATTTAATAAACTAGCCAAGCAAAGAAAATGACGTTAGCAAAAAAAGGTCTGCGTACTATTCAAGTAGGTGGCGAAAACTTTGTGTGGAAAGTGAGACGTAAAGTTTCGCACGAAGAAAAGCATGAAGCACAACTTGCTATTCCTATTCAATATAGCGCTGGCGGACAGCTTTTAATCGCACATATTGAGTACTCCCGCTCTGGCTATGAAGCCTATGGCATTATAGGGACTGGCAAGCTAAAGCAGATTACGCCAGCCGTTGTAGAGGCTTGTATAGTGAAAGCCCTCGACCTTGGCTGGCAGTACGCATCTCCTGGCAAGCCCGTGAGCGTACTCAACGGCAAGCTTGCAGAGGATACGCTTTTAGCGAGGTGGCAGGCAAGTTAACCTAAAGCTCCCGCACTACCTGCGCCGTGAACACGGCCGCCAGCGCCGCCGTTTCGGTGCGCAGGCGCGACGCGCCCAGCGTTACTGGCCGCACGCCCCGGCCCAGGGCCAGCCCGATTTCGGCCGGCGAAAAGTCGCCCTCGGGGCCGATGAGCACGCAGCAGCGCGGCGCGGCCCCGATAACCTGGGCCAGCGCGGTGCGCTCGCCGGCTTCGAGGTGGGCGATGAAGGTGGTACTAGGGTCTATTTTCTGCATGAACTTCTCGAAATCAACCAGCTCGTCGAGCTGCGGCAGCCAGGCCTGGCCGCTCTGCTTAAGGGCGCTGACGGCGATTTTCTCCAGCCGCTCCAGCTTCAGGTCGCGGCGCTCGGAGTGGGCGCAGCGCAGGAAGGTGAGGCGCTCGATGCCTACTTCGACGGCTTTTTCGACCAGCCATTCCATGCGGTCGAGGTTTTTGGTGGGGGCCACGGCCACGTGGGTGTAAGTAGGGCGCGGGGCCACGGCCTCGTAGCTCACTACGCGCAGCGCACAGCGCTTGGGGTTGGCATCGGCCACGGCGGCGGCGTAGATGTGGCCTTGGCCGTCCACGAGCGTCACGGCGTCGTGGGTAGCGAGGCGTAGCACGCGCACGGCATGCTTGCTTTCATCTTCGGGCAGCAGGTAGGTAGTATGACCCGGTAGGAGGTCGGGCGCGTAGAAGGCAGGCATTAGAAGCGTAGGGCGAATGCGGAAATCGAAGGATAGATAGCCAAAATAGGAGGGGCCTTTCTAAACATCCAATTTAATAATTAAAACACAACAGTAGAACTTAGCTAACTGTGCGTATATTTGGGGAAAGTTTGGCACTTTCTGAGGCCAAATAAACGCTACATCTTCACTAAATCACTTTTTTTGTTCCTTCGCTATGAACACCAAATACCTTCTTAGCTTGCTCACCGCTATGCTTCTGGCCGGGGCTGCCAAGGCCCAAACCAAAACGGCGCTCGGCCACGACCCGGCCGTCACGGTAATGACGCGCAACATGGGCAACCGCATGCATCTCAATGAAGGCCAGTACGTGAAGCTCTACAGCATCAACCGCACCCGCCAGACCCGGCAGCAGGAAATCGAGCGCGCTACCGCCAACGACGCGGCCGCCCGCACCGCGCAGCTCGCCGAGCTGCAAGGCCAGTACGAGCAGGAATGCGCCCGCATTCTGACGCCCGGCCAGCTTGCCCAGCTATAGTCCAGAGCCGCCGTAGCGGGCGGCTGCCACGGGTTGTTGCCAGGTATTTGGCACCTATTTCGCCCAAAAGAAAGCCCAGCGGCACTGCCGCTGGGCTTTCTTTTGGGCGAAATAGGTGCCCGCGCTTAGCGAGCGAGCGGTTTGCCAAGCGCGGGCACGGTAGTTTATCTGAACTGGCTGGCCGTGGGCAGCGGGTCGGCCAGCACCTCCGTGACGGTGCCGAGCGGCCCGAAGTGCAACTGCAGGCGCGGGCCGGTGGCGTGGGGGTGGCGCGGGCCACACTGCGGCCCCGGCGTGAGGTAGTAGTAGTATACCTTCTCGGTATTGGCCTGCAGCTCCTCTTCATCGGGCTGGCCGAGCAGGGCCGTGACATCATCGGCGCGGGCCTCGTAGAGCTGGGCACGGGCAGCCAGCAGCGGCGGCAGCAGGGCCGCCCGCTGGTTGCGGCAGGCGTAGGTATCGGCCCGCCAAGCGGCGGCCTGGAAGCCCGGAATGGTGGTGAGCGCGTGGCCGCAGCCACCCAGCAGCAGGGCCAGGCCTATCGCCGAAAGAAGTGAGTTAGAAGCGCGGAGCATAACAAAAAACCGCCTTAACACTAGGCAGTGGAATGGCGAAACTACGGCGCAAGCCTCCCAAAGGCGGGTTTTAGGCCCAGTAGGCGGCCACCCGCGCCTCCGTCTCAGCGTCAGCCGCAGGCTCGTCGAGTAGGGCTGCCAGTAGGTCCTCAAATGAGTGCGCCTGCGTGAAGCATGACTCCTGCACCGGGTTGTGGGTGAGGCGAATAAAAAAAGGCTGGTCGTTGACCCCGACTAGGTCGAGCGTGATGAGGCCGTAGCGCTGGTTGCAGCGGCCGCTTTCGGCGCAGTCGGTGGGGTTGGGCTTGAAAAGCTGCTTGTAAGTGGTTTCGTGATGCTGCGCGTGCTGGCGCCGGCGCTGGTCGTGGCAGGCGCGGTGGTAGCCCAGGGCCGCCACGCGCTCGCTGAGCAGTTCGTAGAGGTGGCGAAAATTGCCCGGCCCGATGCTGTCGTCGTAGTAGAGCAGCGCACCCTGGCGGCCGGGCTCGCGCAGCAGCTCCACGCGCAGGCCGCGGCGGCCGCCGGCCCCGCCCTTGCGCAGGTGGTACGCTTTGTAGTAGGGGCCCAGCCAGTTGCGGTACACCTTGTCGGCCACCCAGGCGGCGTGCTTGCGAGCCTGCTGGGGCGTGGAGTGCCGCGCCGGCTGCCAGGTGGCAGTGCCGGGACCAGCAGCCGTGCGCCGCCCAAAAAGCTGTTGGAGAAAATGAAGCACCCTCGCGTAAATCGATAAGCCGAACTGCGCAGAAAACACGGCCTGGGGCAAATAGTTTCGGCACCCGGCGCGGGTAGCATGAAAAAAAGCGCCTTTTCTGGTCAGAAAAGGCGCTTCAAGCAGAGGCTAGGGCGGGCTACTTAACGCGCGTCCAGGTCTGCGATTTGCCGATGAGCGAGAAGCCAATGTAGCCTTTCACTTCCATCGTGTTGGCGCTTTCCATCTTCATGTAGCACGAGTAGGTTTTGCCGCTTTCGGGGTCGTAGATTTTGCCGTTGTCCCATTTGTTGTCGCCGTCGTAGCTAAAGCCTTGCATAAAGACCAAGCCTAGGCGGGGGCGGGTGCGCAGCTTGGGGTCGGGGTTTTTGGTGTCGAGCTTGGGTTTGCCGGTTTCGGGGTCGTTGGGCACGGTAAGGGTGATGATTTTGCCGCAGAGCTTATCGCCGCACTTATAAATCTCAAACGTGGCTTTCTTTTCCTCGTTGGTCCAGACGCCGAGCGGCGACAGGGTTTGGGCGCGGGCTGCGTGGCTAGCCACGCCTAGCCACAGTGCCAGCAGCAGTAGCAATGATTTATACATGTTCTGGAGGTGTAGAAGGGGTGAAGGGGAATAGAATGGCAAGCTAAGGCAAAAAAACGGCTTGCCAGAACGGTAAGGCAAGAATACAGCCAGTTTTGGCCGGAAAGATTTTTTGGGGTCCGTGTCAAAAATAATGGCCTTGACTTTCAGTCTACTGTCCCGCCCACACCCCGCAGCTCCCAGAAATTGCTCGGAAAACTTTGAACCTAAGCCCCGGCAATTAACTTTGACAATCAGTAGCGAGTGCTACGGCCCCCTTCAAGCAGCCCTAAGGTGCTGGGAGGCGCGATGGGGGTTATGTCGAACGTAAAGAAAGGAGG
>JAKONR010000160.1 GCA_022701825.1 Hymenobacteraceae bacterium
TGTGCGAGTTGGAAATCCGCCGCGGCTACCCCTGCCTCGACAACAACCCCGCCGTGACGGCCCGCGTGCGCGCCGCTGCCGAGCAGTACTTGGGCGCGGAAAACGTGATTGAGCTCGACCAGTGGCTTGCGGCCGAAGACTTTGCCTACTTCTCGCAGGCCGCGCCGGCCTGCTTCTACCGCCTGGGCACGCGCGCCGCCGACGGCCGCTTCGCGGCCTCGGTGCACACGCCCACCTTTGATATCGACGAGCAAGCGCTCAGCATCGGGGCGGGGCTCATGGCGTGGCTTACTTTGCAAGAGCTGGCCGGGTTGGCCGGCTAATTATTCTTTAGCACTATGCTGCGTCCCGTATTCTCATTTGCCCTGCTGGGCGGCCTGCTGGCCCTCAGCCCAGCGGTTCAGGCTCAATATGACCCCAACGCGGCTAATCGCTTGGTGCGGCCGTTGGAGCTGTGGCCCGAATTGCAGGCCGAGCTAGGACTAAAAAATGGTGACTACCTGCTGTTGTCGCTACACGGCGAGCGGGTTGCCAACCGCCCCGATTTTGGCTACTACGTCCGCCGGCCGCTGGGCCTGGACACCCGCCGTGTCGCCCTGGCCTACGAGCACTTCTGGAACGCCAACTGGAGCTGGGGCGCCACCGCCCGCTACGAGTGGGACGGCCGCTTCGAAACCAATACGCCCGGCGACCTGCTGGTGCCCGAGCTACTGCTGCGCCACCGCGCCACCATTTTCGGCGGCCTCACCTTTGGGCAGCGGCTGGGCGTGGAGCGGCAAATTTTGGTTAACCGCTACTACCTGGGCGGCTCTGGTCCGGATGGCCAGTTTTGGACGCGCCTGCGCCTGGATGTGGAGCGGATTTTTCCGCTTGGCAGTGCCAGCCAAGGGTTGGCCCTGCGCCCGCGCCTGAGCTACGTGGCCAGCACGCATTTGCGCTTCCAAAAAAGCGATACCGACGCGCCCGAGCGCACCATTCAGTGGACCAGCCTGCGCGGCGAGGTGGGCGTGCGCGTGTCGCCGGCCATCGACTTTACGCCGTGGTTTGCTTACCAAACGGGCTACAGGCAGTCGCTGGTGTTCACCGATGCCAACGGCAATCCCGTGTCGGGCGGCAAAGCCAATGACGTGTACCCAACGCTGGGGCTGGACGTGCGCTTCACCATCTCGAATGCCACGGCTAAAACCGAGCGCGTGCAGCTGCCTACGCAACACTGAAAAATTGATACTGTCAAAATGGCGGTAAGTAAGTTGTCAAAAAAGCGCCTTTTCACTCTGGAAAAGCGCTTTTTTGCATTTGGTCTTTATGAATCCAAAAAGCGAAATCGCTTAATACGGACTTTTTGGCTTCTTTTGGGCTTGGCATAAAGTTTATGGATAAGGAAGTGTCGTCGCTTGGCAAAGCGGCTTTTCAACCCTAACTCAACCAACACTTAATTACTTATCATGGCAACCCTGCTTTATAACCGCCCCGCCCTGGCCCCCTCCCGCGCCTTCAACTCGCTGCTCAACGAAGTGCTGCGCGACACCCAGCCCGCCGCGCCCCAGCCTTCGACTTCATTTGTGCCCGCCGCTGACATCTACGAAACCAGCGCCGGCTACGAGCTGCACCTAGCCTTGCCGGGCGTGGCCAAAGATGCCGTGAGCATCGACTTTCAGGAAGGCCAGCTCGTGGTGAGCGGCCGCCGCCCGGCCCCGGCCACTGAGGGCGACGACGCTGCTAAGCTGCGCCGCGTGGAAACCCGCTTTGGCGAGTTCAGCCGCACCTTCCGCCTGCCCGAAACGGTAAACGTGAAAAGCATCACGGCCGAGCTTACCGATGGGCTGCTGCGCGTAGTGCTGCCCTTCGACACCGAGAAGGTGACCAAGCAGCACATCGAAGTGCGCTAAGCCCCTCAGCGCTTGACCGGAAAGGCACCCTGCGAGGGTGCCTTTTTTGGTCCGAGAATTGCACAATTGCCTTCATCGACGCAACCATCGGGCACGAAAAATCCTCTTTTTAGCGTTGAGACTCGTACGACCGCAGTGGGGCGGCCGGGCCGCCAGATTCGGCCCCGGCGCTTGCCTGGTTCCGACGCTTTTCGTTACTTCGCAATACCTTTTTTTCTCCTTCTTAACACAACCCCAATGCAAGCTAAAAACATGATGCTCGGCCTGCTGACTTCTGCCGTACTGGGCGGCGGCGTGGCCGTAGGGGGGTATAAGCTGCTGGAAACCGAGCCGGGCGTGGCTCAGTCCACCATCGCTTCTGACCCCCAGGTGCGCTACACGTCGGCCATGCGCAGCACTGCCTACGCCGCGCCCGAAGGCCTCAACTTCGTGGCCGCCGCCGCTGCCACCACGCCCGCCGTGGTGCACGTAATGACCGAGTACAAGGCCGAGCCCCAGCGCCAGTCGCGCATGCAGATGGACCCGCTGTTTCGCCAGTTTTTTGGCGACCAGTTTGAGGACCAGCTGCGCGGCCAGCAGCAGCCCCAGGGCGGCGGCGAAGGCTCGGGCTCGGGCGTCATCATCGCCGCCAACGGCTACATCGTGACCAACAACCACGTAATTGATAAGGCTTCTAAAATAACGGTGGTGCTCGACGACAAGCGCAAGTTTGACGCCGAGCTGGTGGGCGCCGACCCCAGCACCGACCTGGCCGTGCTGAAGGTGAAGGCCGATAACCTGCCCTTCATCAAGTATGGTAATTCGGACGAGGTGAAAGTGGGCCAGTGGGTGCTTGCCGTGGGCAACCCCTTCAACCTGAACTCGACCGTGACCGCCGGCATTGTGTCGGCCAAGGGCCGCAGCATCGGTATTTTGGCCCGCAGCCAAGATAATATGGGCATCGAGTCATTTATCCAAACCGATGCCGTGGTGAACCCCGGCAACTCGGGTGGTGCCCTGGTAAATACCAACGGCGACCTGGTGGGCATCAACTCGGCCATCTCATCGCACACCGGCTCGTTTGAGGGCTACGCCTTCGCCGTGCCCAGCTCCATTGTGAGCAAGGTTGTCGACGACCTCTTGAAATACAAGGTGGTGCAGCGTGCGCTGCTGGGCGTCCGCATTCAGGAAGTGGATGCCCGCTTGGCGTCGGAGAAGAAGCTCAACACCCTGAATGGCGTGTACGTGCAGGGCCTGGGCGACAAGAGCGCCGCCGCCGCCGCCGGCCTCAAAATCGGCGACATCATCACCGACATCAACGGCGTGACCGTGAACACGTCGGCCCAATTGCAGGAGCAAGTATCGCGCTTCCGCCCCGGCGACAAAATCAAAGTGGGCTATCTGCGCGGCAGTAGCAAAGAAGTGGCCATGGCTACGCTCTTTAATGCCTCCAACACCACGGCCGTGGTGAAGGATATGCCCGCCACGGCGGCCGTAACCTACGAGGGAGCCAAATTTGGCCCCGTATCGGCCCGCCTGCAAAACGAGCTGGGTATCGACGGTGGCGCCCAGATTACGGGCGTGCGCAACTCCAACTTCAAGGAAACCGGCATGGCCGAAGGCTTCATCATCACGCGCATCGACAAAAATCTGGTGCGCAAGCCTGCCGACGTGCAGAACTTCCTGGAGCGGGCCAAGGAGAACTCGGGCGCGCTGGTAGAAGGCGTGTACCCCGACGGCCGCAAGGCTTATTACCCCATCGGCCGCGAATAAGCTAGCTGCTGCTGAAATGAAAAGCCCCCGCCAGACATTGGCGGGGGCTTTTTGCTTGGTTTTCTCAGCGACGAGGGTAAGCCCAAAAGGCGTCTTACGCCAGTCTTAAAGTCTTCCGCAAGCTGATTTGTGATGCCAGTCGAGCAGACGTATGTTTCCCGGCTCGCTGCCCTCGCCGGAAGTTCGTGGGAGAGGTGGGTCCGTAGGCGCTGTAGAAAGAACAATTCTCTCTACGGAGTGGTCGTGAAACTCATGCGCCGGCTACGCGCCGCGCTGAGAATGGCTGGCAGGGCAACCTCACATTGGCAAGTACGGCTTCCTACCTGGTGGCCTTCTGCCCGTGCCCAGGCCTAAAAATGGTTGAAGCAGGTTGGGGCAACCCAAAAACGGCTTTCAAAGCGGTGCGAAGGCGAGGGTATGCGGCTGCGCGCCGCTACCTGGCGCAGGCCGGGCACGTAAAAATGCCGAGCTGGCGCCCCGCGCCCGCGAAAGAGCCGGCAGCAGCTGCTGCTGCCGGCTCCCAAAACTGCTACTCAGCAAGCTAACCTAGTGCACCAGGGCCAGGCGCACGGTTTGCTGGCCGGCGTCGGTCACGAGCCGCGCCAGGTAGATGCCTTCTTGCAAGCCGCTGAGAGAGAAAGTGTAACGCATCCCGGCCTCAGCGCTGCCGGTACCGAGGGCGGCTACCTGCCGGCCGGTTGTGTCAAATACCAGCAGCTGGTAGTGGGCTTCCCGCGGCAGCACAAACGCGAGGGTAGTGCTGGCCGCGAAGGGATTGGGGTAGGCGTGCAGTGCCTCGGCAGCCAGGGCGCTGGCCGGGGCATCTGCGGCTGGCACTTGGTTGCTGGTGCTGCGGGCGGCGGCCAGCGCCGGGCTGGTCAGGCCAGGCGCGTTGCGGTACATGCGGCAGTTGTCAAACAGCTCGTTGATGGCGCTGGCCGCGGTGCTGATGTCGGCCAGGCTGGGCGTGCCGCCCGCGTTGGCGTACGTGGCTCCGCCCAGGGCCCTGTTGGCCAAGTTGAGCAGGGCATCTACCGTCGGGCTGCCGCCCGCGTAGCTCAAGTTGCCAAGCACTGAAGCCGGAATGGTGCGCGTGATGCCCGTCAGGTCGGCTGGGTCGGGGCCGTTGCAGCCCAAGGCGTTATACGACGCCATGCTGGCGCTCAGTGCCACGCTTCCCAGGTCGGCGTCGAGGCGCAGGTTGAGAGTCAGCGCCATGGTCTGGCCAATCAGAACGTTGTTGAATTTCCCATTCTTGAGGATGGCCGCGGGCAAGGGGTTGCAGCCGTTGATGTTACCAAAATTGGGGAACGCGGCGGCCGTGCCGCCACCCGGCATCCGGTCGATGATGCACTGGGCCGTGGCCAAGCGAGCCGCCTCAGCAGCCAGGCCAGTGCCTGCGGTGCGGGAATAAGTGAGGCTGCGCCCCGGCACGCCAAGCACCACGTCGGTAGAGGTTAGCATATTGGCGATAAGCTGGTTGCGCCGCAGGCCAGGGTACTTGCAGATAACCCCGTTGCCATTGCCGTAGCCGCCCTGCGTGAGGGTGCAGTGCTGCACCAGGCAGCTGGTGACGGCCAGGCTAGCCGATTGCGTAGCCGAGCCGCAGGTGCCCGTCACGGTGACGGCATAAGTGCCGGCATCGCCGAGCGCCAGCACCGCGATGGTGTAGCTCGGGCTGGTAGCGCCGGCCAGTGGGCTGCCATTCTTGGTCCAGGCGTAGGTGAAGGGTCCGGTGCCTGAGGCGGTAGTGGCGAACGTAGCGCTGGTGCCATCGCATTGACTAAGAGGCGTTAGGGCAGTTGCTTGCGTAGCCTGATTTACTTGTAGCGTGGCGCTGCGCGTAGCCGAACCACAGGCGCCCGTCACGGTCACGGCGTAGGTGCCGGCATCGGCCGCGCTCACCGTGGCAACGGTGTAGCTCGGGCCGGTAGCGCCGGCCAGCGGGCTGCCGTCCTTGGCCCAGGCGTAGGTGAAAGGGCCAGTGCCGGAGGCGGTAGTCGTGAAGATGGCCACTTCGCCGGGGCAACTCGTCAGACTTGTGAGCGCGGCGGCGGCGGCATTTTCATTCATCTGCAACGTGGCACTGCGGGTAGCGGAGCCACAAGTGCCCGTCACGGTCACGGCGTAGGTGCCGGCGTCGCTGGCTGAAGCAGACGCGATGGTGTAGCTCGGGTCGGTGGCCCCAGTCAGGGTAATTCCGTCCTTGGCCCAGGCATAGGTGAAGGGCCCGGTGCCGGAGGCAGTAGTAGTGAAAGTAGCCGCCTCACCGGGGCAGCGCGTCAGGTCAGTAAGGGCGGTAGCGGCAGCGTTTTCGTTGACTTGCAGCGTGGCACTGCTGGTGGCCGAGCCACAAGTGCCCGTTACAGTTACCGTGTACGTGCCGGCGTCAGCCGCGCTCACCGTGGCAACGGTGTAGCTCGGGTCGGTGGCCCCAGTCAGGGTAATTCCGTCCTTGGCCCAGGCATAGGTGAAGGGCCCAGTGCCGGAGGCGGTAGTTGTAAAGGTGGCTGTTTCCATGGGGCACCGAATCAGGTCAGCCAAGGCCGTAGCGGCAGCATTTTCGTTGACTTGCAGTGTGGCGCTGCGCGTAGCCGCGCCGCAGGCGCCCGTCACGGTCACGGCGTAGGTGCCGGCATCGCTGGCTGAAGCAGACGCGATGGTGTAGCTCGGGTCGGTAGCGCCGGCCAGCGGACTGCCGTCCTTGGTCCAGATGTAGGTGAAAGGGCCAGTGCCGGAAGCGGTAGTCGTAAAGGTGGCTACTTCGCCAGGGCAGCGCGTCAGGTCCGTGAGAGCCGTGGCGGCAGCGTTTTCGTTGACTTGCAGCGTGGCACTGCTGGTGGCCGAGCCACAGGCACCCGTCACGGTTACGGCATAGGTGCCGGCGTCGGCCGCGCTTACCGTGGCAACGGTGTAGCTCGGGCTGGTAGCGCCGGCCAGCGGGCTGCCGTCTTTAGTCCAGGCGTAGGTGAAAGGGCCAGTACCCGAGGCGGTAGTAGTGAAGGTGGCTACTTCGCCAGGGCAGCGCGTCAGGTCCGTGAGAGCCGTGGCCGCCGTGCCTGGGTTAATCGTTATCGCCTGCTGGCAATTACCGCTCGATGTCAACCCTGACTTCGTCGTGACCAGCTGAATGGTGTACGACGAGGAAGCCGTGACGGTGATAGACTGGCCCGTGCCACTACTGGGCGAGGCGCTGCCCCCGGTCACCGTCCATTGGTAAGCGCTCATGCCGGCCGGGCCCGTAAAGGTGAGCGGCTGCCCGGTGCACCCCAGGCTAGGCCCCGTAAAGGCGCACGTAGGCGGCTGAGCCACCGCATCGGCCGACATCGAGCGGTCTTGGTTGCCCCCGCTGCCATCCAGCGAAATCAAACGCGTGTGGTACGGCGAACCATTAATGCTGGCGGCCGAGGTACCGGCTCCCCAGTCGGCCTGGCTGGCGATGTGGCCGCCCCAGGCAAATACCACGGTCGGCTGCGTGGTGTGAAACGTGATGGACAGCTGGGTTTCGGCGTGGGCCAGGGTGCGGTCACCCTGCGCCACGTAGTGCAGGTCGTCCAGGGTAGTGCCGTTGAACATCGTCATCACTTCCAGGCCGCTGGCTTGCAGCTGGTAAAAGCTAAAGGATGGCCCAGCCGGAATCTGGGCCGGGGCCGGAATAGCGGCCGTCGCGACCGCGGCGCCCCCGAGGTTCAGGCCCAGTAGCGGGTCCAGCGTTTCGGCCGCGTGGCCAAACTGCGCGTGCGGCAGCAAGTTCTGGTAGTGCGAGATGTAGTCGAGGGCATTCTTGCCGTTGTCGCGCACGTCCCAGCCAATCACCACCGTGTGGGGCCCGGCCGTCAGGTTGCGGAGCACCAGGCGGTAGCCAATGGAGTGGCCTTCCAGGTAGTGAGCCGTTTGGGCGCCCGCGTTGCCATTTACCCAGTTGGGCGGGTCGAGGCGACTGCTGAAAGCGCCGTTGCGAATCTGGTCGAGGTTGTTGTTCTGGGCCCAGGCTGGCCCGGCGCCCGCCAGCCACAGCAGCCCCAGCAGAGCTAGCAGCCGCCGGCCCCACCGGGCAGCGCGTGGCAAAGCAGCCGCTTTGCCATGGCAGTAATCAACGTTTTTCATGAGTATGGGTGGGTATAAAATATTGATAATAAGAGCGGAGAGGAATGTGGAAGCGAGGCGAAATCGCCCGCCCAGGCCCGGTTGGGGTGGGCAAGTCGGTTCGCCAGCCATTAGCATGAGTTGCTGGCCAGCGTCCCCAGGCCCGGTTGGGGTGGGCAAGCCGGTGCCCGCCCGCCTCGCACAGGGCGGTGGACTGAGCACCCAAAAAAGAAGCCGCGCCGCAGGCGCCTCCTCAGGCAGCCGCCTGAGGAGGGGACGAGCGGGCCTGTTGGGCGCAGCCGGGGCTTGCAGTGAGGCGCGCCGTAGCAAGGGGCAAAAAGCGGGCAGGAGCGCACATAGCAGCCTTAGCGGAAGGGTGGGAGAAGAGGCGGCGAGCAGTCGGTCGGCTTGGCTCGGGGCGTATGGCTGCCCCGCCGGGGCAGCGACCAGGGGGGGCGCGGTTTTGGCGCCCGGCCCGGCCATCGGCTCGTGGTAGGAGCACGGAAGCGAAAGCCGCAAAAGGAGGAGCCATCCGCCGCTGGTTTTCGCCTCGTAGGGGCAGCGCCTGCGCCCCGCTGCTCGCCGCGCGGGCGGCAGTTGCACCAAGGGGCACTGCCTGCGCACTGCCAAAAAGTGGGAAATCCAGTGCGCATAATAAGCAAAAGCCGCAGCCCGGCAAGTGCCGAACTGCGGCCGCAGAAAACCGCTCTCCCACATCGTAGAATGCCAAGGAGCATCTCTACTTTCTAACCCCTCAGCGCGGCTTCTGCTTATAGCAAGTTCTTAGCCGCTAGCGTGGTAAGGTGCCTGGCCCAGCGCTGCGCTAGCTGGCAGCCAAGTGTCCCGTGCTGCCGGTTTTTGGGCTGCCGCGAGTGGTGGCACACTCTGGCCGCGCAGCGTGAGACTCGCATCGCGCTCATCAGCCAGGAATAAACGGTAACCGGGCGTTGCGGGCAGCCAGCCACCGCGTTGCACCGTGCCCGGCAAAAGACGGCTGAGTAGCGGGGGGCTCATAGTGCAGGGCGTTGGGTGGGAAGCGGTAGCGTGGCTAATGGCAGCACGCAGGTGCCACTGGCTACGCCACCGGGCGGGGTGGAAACCCTGCAAATATTACCCTGCTACTTACTGCGCTACATGATGAAATAAATAGGTAAACCTGATAGTTGTTATTGCGTTTGAGCCGACTTTGTCGCTGGCCATTGTCGAAAAGCAGGTAACTAGGTACCTGGCGTGCATCAAGGCTTACCGTTACGCCCCCGCCCCCCGCCCATGCTAACCGCCGCACGAGAGCCCAGCCGGGGCACACGCCCGCCGCTGGCTCCCTTTCTTTACGCGCCGCGTCCCATAGGGCAGTATTTATATAGCGTGCATTGTCTGGTTAAGGGCTAATGCACGACTAGCCGCGGCACCTTGCGGAGTCGCGCGGGCTGAGGCTCCCGTTGTTGGCATGAGCACGGCGGGGCTACGTGCCCTTTTGTACATAGGCCTTCCGCATTCATGCCGATAGCTGCCGTCTGAATAAGCAGTGAATACCGTCAACGGTCCGGTTATTCAAGAATTTATCGACAGCCATACGGGCTTAAGCATGGTGGAGCGGCTGGCTCCCGCAATGCTAGGAACGGTCTGCTAACTCAACTTAAATTGCTTGGCAATATTTTACCTCACCAGCTGAGCCAAAAAGCATCGCGAGCGATGGTAGTCGAAGCGTCTGGTTGAGCACCTCATTAAAACGAGCCGCAAGCACGGCAAATAGATGGTCGGCAAGGGAGATAAATTCTTTTGAGGAATAGAAGCTTACCATTTTCCCTTATTCTGCTTCAGAAAGGCGATATCTTAAAGCTTCTCCCGAACCTGCCAGCTTTTTTTGAGCCGTCTCCCACCAGGAAAATAAAGGCATTCTACCGCCTAAGTAACCTTGTTAATGGCTATTTAAACCAAAATAAAAAAGGCCCTCACAGTGCTGTGAGGGCCTTTTTTGTGGTCGCATAGGGAGTCGAACCCCAAACCTTCTGATTCGTAGTCAGATGCTCTATCCAATTGAGCTATGCAACCGTTGTCCCGTGTTGGGAGTGCAAAGGTAAGAGGATAATTTTTGGAAAAGCAAGAAAGATCAAGAAATTATGTTGTCAAAAAAACATAATAGAAACTAACGCCTTGAAAACGTGTTACAAAATTTACATGGTTGGGCGGCGCAGCACCCGCTGCAAAGCTCGGCTGAACACCACATAAAGGCCCAGCATGGAGGCCGCCACCAGCGCTAGCAGCACCAGCTTGCTGGCGGTACCCTCGTTGGGGTCGCGCAGCAGGGCCAGCACGTCCGAGGCTTTGGTGCCGAGCCAGTAGAAGAAGAGGCTGCGCGGCAGCATCCCGAGTACCGAGGCGGCCAAAAACCGCCCCCGCGGCACGCCCACGATGGCCAGCACAAAGGTCATGAGTGCGAATGGCAGCACTGGTGAAAGCCGCGTGAGCAAAATCAGTTGCCAGCTCTGGTCCTGCAATTCGGCCAGTACGGCATCGGCCTTTGGAAAATGGTGCAAGAAGCCGCGCAGCTTGTCCTGGTCGAGGCGGCGGGCTAGCTCGTAGCCCAGCGCGGCGGCCAGCGCATACGACAGCACCATGCCCGGCAGGCCGGCCCAGCCCAAAAAGTAGCCTGTTACGATGACGACAAACGTGCTGTTGGTGAGGGCCACGGCCATCGTGAGGCCTACCACGGCAAAGTACAGACCCATTTGGAGCGCCGTGAGGTGCTGTAGCAAGGCCTGGTGCCGGCTCAGTACCAGCACCAGCGACGACGAGCCCACCAGCGGCACCAGCACCAGCAGGGCCATAATGAGTAGGGTCGAAAAGTTCTTCTGAAAAAGCTCGCGCAGAAAGTTCATAAGCTGGGTAAACATACGGTACTCGGCCGGGCGCGGCTAACTATGCCCGCCCTTGGGCCACGGGCTGCCCGGTACCCAGGCCGTATTTTTACTCACTTTCTCACCTTACCCCACCCACCGCCTGCCCCATAGGCATATCCCTGAAACCCGGCCACCCGCCGCCCGCGCACCCATGCGCCCGCTAGGGGCCAGCCCCACACCCAGCCAGGCTACCAGCCAATAGCACTTGGTGCGCTCGTAGCTGCCGTAGCCACAGTCAGCCTGCGCAGCAGGCGTATCCGTTACATCTTAAAAATCCGTTTGAATCTGCGATGAAGTTTGCCACCAAAGCCATCCATGCCGGCGTGCACCCCGACCCCACCACTGGGGCCATCATGACGCCCATCTACCAGACCTCGACCTACGCCCAGCGCTCGCCGG
>JAKONR010000333.1 GCA_022701825.1 Hymenobacteraceae bacterium
CACCTGTACCCCTCGCAACTGCAAGTGGTGGTGGGCCAAACCGTGTCGGATGCGGAAGCCGTGCCGGTAGGCGTGCGCGAAATAGGGCGGGTGTGGAACGACAAGACCCAGAGCATGCAGGTGCTGGTGAATGGCCAGAAAATCTTCATCAAGGGCGGCAACTGGATTATTTCTGACGCGCTGCTGCGCTTCTCGGAGGCGCGCTACGACGCCGAAATCCGCCTGCACCGCGCCATGAACCTGAACCTGCTGCGGGTGTGGGGCGGCGCGCTGGTCGAGCGGCCCGAGTTTTACGCGGCCTGCGACCGGTATGGGCTGCTGGTGATGCAGGACTTCTGGATGAGCGGCGACGCCAACGGCCGCTGGGTAGACCCGCTGAAGCTGGACGACCAGTGGGCCCGCCGCCGCTACCCCGACGACCACCGCCTGTTTGCCACCTCGGCGGCCGACCAGGTGAAACTGGTGCGCAACCACGCCTCGCTGGCCATCTGGTGCGGCGGCAACGAAATAACCCCGCCCCACGACCTGCTCGCCGCGCTGCAAGACTCGATTTTGCCCCGGCTCGACGGCACGCGCTGGTTTATCCCCTTCTCCAACGCCGACAGCATGTCCTTCAACAACGAAGGCAGCAACGGCGACGGGCCGTACACGATTCAGCCCATTGGCCGCTTTTGGGCGCACCGCACGTACCCTTTCAACTCGGAAATCGGCTCGGTGGGCGTGGGCGATTATGAGTCGCTGGAGCGGTTTCTGCCCACCGCCAACTTGGTGCCGCCGCAGTATGTGGGGGCGAGCAGCCAGCCGGTCGAAAAGGTCGATTCGGTGTGGGACTACCACAAGTACATCGGCTACGAGCACTACCTGCTGCCCTACGGCGCACCCCAAGACGCCCGCGACTTTGGCCGAAAAGCCCAGCTCGTGAACTACGACCAGTACCGCGCCCTGCTGGAAGGCGCCAGCGCGCACATGTGGGAGTGGTATACGGGCACCATCATCTGGAAAACCCAGAACCCCTGGACCGCCCTGCGCGGCCAGCTCTACGACTACTACCTCGACCCCAACGCCGGCCTCTACGGCCTGCGCGCCGGCGCCGAGCCGCTGCACGTGCTGTACAACCCCGTGGACAGCATGGTATTGATTACCAACAACCTGTTTCGGGCCCGGCGCGACCTGATGCTGGTGGTGGATGCCTACGACATGGCGGGCCAAAAAACCAACCTCGCGCAGGTAATCGCGGAGGCCGGGCCTTCTTCGGCCAAAAACTTCCTGTCTATCAAGTCGGCCGTGCGGCGTTTGGGCCGCCAAAAAGGCTTGTTTTTGTCGCTGCAACTGCTGGACCTGAGCAAGCAGGTAGTCAGCAGCAATTTTTACTGGCTGCCCGATGCCCAAGGCGCGTATTCGGGCCTCCAGCAGATGCCCAGGGCGGCCCTGAGCGTAGCGGCCCGGCGCACCGCGCCGGATAAAATTGCCGTTACGCTCACTAATCCGGCCGGTGCGCCGGTGGCCTTTTTCAACCGCCTGTCCTTAGTAAACCCGCAAACCCAGAAGCGGTTACTGCCCGTGTTTTACTCCGATAACTACGTATCGGTACTGCCGGGCGAGCACAAAACCGTGACGCTGGACTACCGGCCCACCGCCGGCGCGCCCGCGCCGGTAGTAGCGGTAGAAGGCTGGAACGTAGCCAAACAGCTCGTGCCCGTCGAAACCAACTAAGGGCGGGTTTAGAAATTTTAACGACCATTAGCTCATGCAGCGCCGCCCTATTCGATTCTTACTTTCCGCCACGGCTTTTGCCGGTGGCCTGGCCGCGCTGGCGGCCTGCACCAGCACCCGGCCGCTGGCCTCGCAAGGCCCCAAAAGCAGCCTGACCCGGTACGTAGACCCGTACATCGGCACGGGGTTTCACGGGCACGTTTTTTTGGGAGCCAACGTGCCGTTTGGGGCGGTGCAGCTCGGGCCGGTGAACTTGTCGGAGGGCTGGGACTGGTGCTCGGGCTACCATTATTCCGACTCGACCATTGTCGGGTTTTCGCACACCCATTTGAGCGGCACCGGCATCGGCGACCTGGGCGACGTGGCCGTGATGCCGACCACCGGGCCGGTGCGCGTGCGCAAAGGCACGCTCAAAAACCCCGACCGCGGCTTTGTATCGCGCTTTTCGCACCGCGAAGAGCAGGCCCGGCCCGGCTACTACGCCGTGCGCCTGCGGCGCTACGACATCAAGGTCGAGCTGACGGCCACCGAGCGGGTTGGTTTTCACCGCTATACGTTTCCGAAGTCGGACGCGGCGCACTTGGTTTTAGACTTGCAGCAGGGCATTGGCTGGGATTTGGCGACGGACACGCACATCGAGCAGCTCAACGATAGTACCCTCGTCGGCTACCGCTACTCAAAGGGCTGGGCCGTGGACCAGCGCCTGTATTTCGCGGCGGTGTGCTCGAAGCCCATTCGCAGTTTCGCCAGCGTGCAGGTACTTGATACGCTGGGCAACACCACGCCCGCCGCCACCGGCAACCGCCTCAAGGGCGTGCTCACCTTCGCCACGCGAGCCGGCGAAATAGTGCAGCTGAAAGTAGGTATTTCGCCGGTGAGCACCGCTGGGGCGCTGGCTAATATCCGGGCCGAAATTCCGCACTGGAACTTCGATAAGGTAGTGGCCCAGGCCGACGCTGCCTGGAACCAGGAGCTGCACAAAGTGCAGGTGCAGGCCAGCGAAGCCCGCCTGAAAACCTTCTACACGGCCCTCTACCACACGATGATAGCGCCCTCGGTCTTCAATGACCACGACGGCAGCTACCGGGGCACCGACAAGCAGGTGCACCAAAACCCAGGTTTTAGCAACCTCACCACCTTTTCGCTCTGGGACACGTACCGGGCGGCGCATCCGCTGTTCACCTTGCTCCAGCCCACGCGCGTCAACGACATGGTTAGCAGCATGCTGGCTATTTATCAGCAGCAGGGCAAGCTGCCCGTGTGGCACCTGATGGGCAACGAAACCAACTGCATGGTGGGCTACAGCGCCGTGCCCGTGGTAGCCGATGCCTACCTCAAAGGCTTCACGGGCTTCGACCCAGCCCTGGCCTACGAAGCCGTGCGCGCCACCGCCATGCGCGACGAGTTTGGGCTGAAAGCGGTGAAAGCGCTCGGGTACATCCCGGCCAATAGCGAGCCGGAAAACGTGTCGAAGGGGCTGGAATACGCTATCGACGACTGGTGCATCGCGCAGATGGCCAAGCAGCTGGGCAAGGCCGACGACTACGCCTACTTCAGCCAGCGCGCCAAAAACTACGCAAACTACTTCGACAAGCAAGTGGGCTTTATGCGCGGCCGGGTGTCGCCGACCGAGTGGCGCACGCCCTTCAACCCGTTCACGTCGGTGCACGAAAAAAGCGACTTCACGGAGGGCAACCCCTGGCAATACACCTGGCTGGTGCCGCACGACGTGGAGGGCCTGATTGGCCTGCTCGGCGGCGAGCAGCGCTTCAGTCAGAAGCTCGATTCGCTGTTTGTGGTGCACGGCGACATGGGCGCCCAGGCGTCGAGCGACATTTCGGGGCTGATTGGCATGTACGCGCACGGCAACGAGCCCAGCCACCACATTACCTACCTCTACCCCTACGTGGGCCAGCCCTGGAAAACGGCCGACCAGGTGCGCTTCATCACCGAGAATTTTTACACTACGAAGGCCGACGGCATCATCGGCAACGAAGACGTGGGCCAAATGTCGGCCTGGCACGTCTTTTCCGCCCTGGGCTTCTACCCCGTAAACCCGGCCAACGGAGCCTACGTGTTTGGCAGCCCCTGCGTCAGCCAGGCCCGCATAGCCCTGGCGAGCGGCAAAACCCTGACGATAGAAGCGAAAAACAACAGCCTGACCAACAAGTACATTCAGCGCGTTACGCGCAACGGCCGGCCCTACTCAAAGTCTTACATCACGCACCAAGACTTGCTGCAAGGCGGCACGCTGGTGTTTGAAATGGGCAGCCAACCCAGCCCCACCTGGGGCGTAGCGCCGGCCGACCGGCCGAAGTCGGTGCTGGCGGAGTAAGCGACTAGGTTGATTTTCTGGCCATCACCATGCCCGGCCGCTTATTTTGGCTTGCTACCCGTTTTTGGCTAGGCCACCCTAGGCCACAATCCGGCCGAAGACTTCCAGAAAACGGGAACGTACCGGGTAGCTTTTCTTGTTTTCATCAGCCGGCCCCGTCCGCTTTCATCTTACTTAGCTTGGCTTATTTGTCGAAGTTTTTTTTGGCGACCTTTGCCTCGGCGGCGCGTCAAAACCACCGGCTGGCCCACCCCGCATCACGGCCGCTTTTGCCGCGTGCCGCCGGCGGCGAAAAAGCCCTGCCAGTACACGTAGTAGTAGCCCATAAGCCTCGATAACACGCTACTACGGCTCGTTACCACCCCGATACACTTCCCCCTAAAAAGCGCCTCTACGTGCCAAAAACGGCACCTTAAGACCCTATATGGATTTTCCTTCCAAATTGATTGAGAACGCGGTAGTGGAGCTGGCGCGCCTGCCCGGCATCGGCAAGAAAACGGCTTTGCGCCTGGCGCTGCACCTGCTAAAAGCCGAAACCGACACCACCGCCAACCTCGCCGAAGCGCTGGCCAAAATGCGCTTCGACATCACGTATTGCCGCAGCTGCCACAGTATTTCCGACGCCGAGCAGTGCAGTATCTGCGCCAACCCACTGCGCGACCGCAGCACGGTGTGCGTGGTGGCCGATGTGCGCGACGTCATCGCTATCGAGAATACCGGCCAGTACCAGGGTGTGTACCACGTGCTGGGCGGCGTCATCTCGCCCATCGAGGGCGTGGGGCCGGCCGACCTGCACATCGACTCGCTGGTGGTGCGCGCCGCCGCAGAGGATTCCGAAATCCGGGAAGTTATCCTGGCCATTTCGCCTACTATGGAGGGCGACACCACGGCCTTCTACCTCTCGCGCCGCCTGCGCGACTTCGAGCAGCTCAATATCAGCACCATCGCCCGCGGCATTCCGATGGGCGGCGAGCTGGAGTACGCCGATGAGATTACGCTGGGGCGCAGCATTGTGGAGCGCCAGCGCCAGGCGCGCTAGCCGTAGCGTAAGCGTTAGCTTGCGAGCGAGCAGCCGCGCTGGCAGGCGTTGGCTTACGTCGCTGTTCGCTGCGCTCACTCGCAAGCTAAAGCTTACGGCACACACTAACTTCGCCGCCCTGTGGTGAAGCTTTCCGTCGTCATTGTCAATTATAACGTCTGCTATTTTCTGGAGCAGGCGCTGCTGTCGGTGCGGCGGGCGGCCGGGCGGCTGGGCGAGCCGGTCGAGGTATTCGTGGTCGATAACAACTCGGCCGATGGCTCGGTGGCGATGGTGCGGGCGCGCTTTCCCGAGGTTATACTACTGGCAAACAAGGACAACCCCGGCTTCTCGAAGGCTAATAACCAGGCCCTGCGCTGCGCCACCGGCCAATACCAGCTGCTGCTGAACCCCGACACGCTGGTGGAGGAAGACACCTTCCGGCTGTGCTGCGAGTTTATGGATGCGCACCCGCGCTGCGGCGGGCTGGGCGTGATGATGCTCGACGGGCAAGGCCGGTTTTTGCCCGAAAGTAAGCGCGGGCTACCCACGCCGGCCGTGGCCTTTTACAAGATATTCGGGCTGGCCGGGCTGTTTCCAAGGTCGCGGCGGTTTGGGCGCTACCACCTGGGCTTTCTCGACCCCAGCCAGGCGCACCAAATCGACGTGCTGAGCGGGGCCTTTATGCTGCTGCGCCAGGCCGCGCTAGCCGAGGTGGGCCTGCTCGATGAGGACTACTTCATGTACGGCGAGGACATCGACCTCTCGTATTGCCTCACGCGGGGCGGCTGGCAAAACTGGTACTTCTCCGGCACCCGCATCATTCACTACAAGGGCGAAAGTACCAAGCGCACGAGCGTCAACTACGTGTTCGTGTTTTACCGGGCCATGGTCATCTTTGCCCAAAAGCACTTCGCGCCGGGGCAGGCGGGCCTGTTTTCGCGGCTCATCAACGCCGCCATCTGGCTGCGGGCGGGCGCGGCGGTGGCGCAGCGCCTGGCCACCGCGGCTGCTCCGGCCCTGCTCGATGCGGGCCTGCTCTACGCCGGCATGTACGCCCTGAAAGTGTACTGGGAAACCAACCACAAGTACGTGCGCCTGCCCTACCCGCCGCAGTACCTGCTGGTGGCGGTGCCGCTCTACATAGTGGGGTGGCTGGCGGCCACCTGGCTCAGCGGCGGCTACGACCGGGGGGCGCGCCCCGGCCGCATCGTGCGGGGCATCGTGGTGGGCACGCTGCTGATTTCGGCCGTTACCAATTTTCTGGATAGCTGGCGCTTTTCGAAGGCGCTCATCCTGCTGGGCGGGGCCTGGGCGGTGGCCGCGCTGGTGGGCCGGCGCCTCTTTAGCCACTGGCTGCGCCACGGCAACCTGCACCTGAGCGAGCCGCAGGCCAAAACCCTGGCTTTGGTGGGCTCGGCGGCCGAAGCCCAGCGCGCCCGCCAGCTGCTGGCCGCCGCCCAGGTGCCGGCCAATATCATCGGCTACATCGCGCCGGCGGCGCCCACCGCCGCCGCTCCTGCCCCGCCCGACTACCTCGGCACCACCGCCCAGCTGCCCGAGCTGGTGCGCCTGTATGGGCTGAACGAGCTGATATTCTGCGGCCAGGATTTGTCGGTGAGCCAGATTATCGGCCTCATGCGCAGCCTGCCGCCGCAGCCAGCCGTGGCCTACAAGATTTTGCCCGAGGGCAGCCAGTATATCATCGGCAGCAGCAGCAAAGACGCGCCTGGCGACTACTACACCCTCGATGCCACCCTGCGCCTGCACCAGCCCGCCCAGCGCCGCACCAAGCGCCTGCTCGACCTCGTGGCCAGCGTGGCGTTTATCCTGGTGGCCCCGCTGCTGCTGGGGGGCCAGCGGCGGCCGGGCGGCTTTTTGCCGCACTGCTGGCAGGTGCTGCGCGGCCGCCGCACCTGGGTGGGCCTGCGCTACACGCCGGGCGCGGCCGGCCCGCCGGCCGTGCTTTCGCCCGCCGATGTAGCCGAAGCCACCGCGCCGCTCTCGGCCGCCACGCGCCAGCGCCTCGAGCACCTCTACGCCAAAGACTACGAGCCCGAGCTGGATGTGCGCGTGCTGTGGCGGGGCTGGCGCGGGCTGGGCGGCTGAGTCGCCCGCCCTAACCCCACCTGCTAGCAAGCTATTCGGCAGGCATTGTAGTGGCCTGGCTCACTACGCGGCTCGGGCGCGGCTGGTAGCCCCTGGTTTTGGTCGTGCTGCTCGCTCCTGCCCGTAGGCAGCGCCGGCCTGCGCCGCAATGGGCCGTTGGCCGGGCCCGCTAGGCTGGCCCCTCGCCGCCGCGCCGGCGCGGCAAAAATGACTACGCGGGCTAGTTAAATTATTTTTTAATATTAAAAATAACCTATATACTTAGTATCTTTAGCCTTTCTCACCCTGATTTTCCGCTCTGGCAAAGGCCGGCACTCGCTCCTGGGCAAGCTAGGGCAGAAATTCCATACTCGCTATTTCCTATGGCACCGACGTATCGCGCCAGGCCACTTGCCAGCCCACTCGCGCTCTGCTGCTTGCTGCTTTTGTGGGGCAGCCTTTTGTGCTTGCTGGCGGGCTGCGAGGCGGCGCGCCCCCGCAGCACCCAGGTAGCCACTGCCACCGCGCCCACCCAGCAGCCAGACCGCGATGGGGATGGCGTGCCGGACCATTTCGACCAGCAGCCCCGCCCCCCGGCCAGCACGGCCCCACCCCCCGGCGGCTACCCGCTCGATAGCGACGGCGACGGCGTGGCCGACGCGCTGGACCGCTGCCCCGACAGCCCTGGCCGGGCGGCCAACGACGGCTGCCCTGGCGCCAAGGCTGCGCCGCACCGCCCGCCCGCCGCATTGGCCTGGCGCGGTGCGCCCGGCGAGCACCGTCCGCTTCCAAAAAAGGTTCTCCAGCGGGATACCTACGAGCTGGCAGTTGATTCGCCTGGCTTACCCAGAGTTAAGTTGTACAGCAAGTTATCAGCTAAAACCAGGGCCGCACATGCCTATTTGCGCCCTTGGGCTAAAGCAACTACCTCCGGAGAGAAGCTGCTGGAAGACTACCAGAAGCCGGGGCTGCTGGCGGCCCGCATCCCGGCTACGATGGGAATGGACTCGGCCAGCACCGTCACGCTCGCCATCATCGAAAACAGTGAGGGGGCAGCCGCTACGCCAACCAAAAGACGCCAGCTTGTTCTGCTGGTGGGCACTGATACTACGGACCTGGTCATCAAATCGCTGCCGGTAACCGAGCACATGTCGGCGGCCCTCGTGGACCCGGATAAGGCCTTTACCTTTGAGCCGGAGGGCACCGTTACTAGGCGGTACATCAATAACCGCCACCCCCGCGAGTTTACCTGGAACGTGAAGCCCGTGGCGGCGGGCGTGCACTGGCTCAAAATTCAGGTCAAGTACATCGTACCGGACGAGGCACACCCCGCCGCCGGGCTGGCGCAGGAAGCTATCGTTTTCAAGCAAAAGGTAACCGTGCCCTGGAGCCTGCGGGCTTTTGTCGTGCAACTCGTCGATTACTGCGAAGCCCACTGGAAAGTGGTGGGCGCCCTGCTGGGGGCCGTGGGCACCGCCCTGCTGGGCTGGTTCAAGCGCCTCGACCTGCTGGCCTTCCTGATGCGCCGCGCCAAAGACCAGCCAGTAGTGGCCAGGAACAGCTAAAATAAGCGGCGGGAGCAGCCTAAAAGGCCCAGAATTGGATACTTTTGCGTTTGGCCCGGCGCTTACCTTACGCGGGCTCATCTGCTTATGTCGCCTAGTTCTTTGCCGGCCGCCGTGGCGGCCCCGGCTCCCGTCCTCTCCGACCGCATCCTGAATATGCAGGAATCGGCCACCATCGCGATGGCCAAGAAAAGCCGCGAGCTGGCCGCCAAGGGCGTGGACGTAATTAACCTCAGCTTCGGGGAGCCCGATTTTCAGACGCCGCAGTACATCAAGGATGCCGCCAAGCGCGCGCTCGACGAGGGCTACACCTTTTATACGCCCGTGCCGGGCTACCTCGACTTGCGGCAGGCCATCTGCGACAAGTTCAAGCGCGACAACCACCTCGACTACACCCCCGCCCACATCGTGGTGAGCACCGGGGCCAAGCAGTCGCTCACCAATGCCGTGCTCTCGCTCATTAATCCGGGCGATGAGGTCATCATTTTTTCGCCGTACTGGGTGAGCTACGCGGCCATCGTGGAGCTGGCCGAGGGCGTGGCCGTGCCCATC
>JAKONR010000240.1 GCA_022701825.1 Hymenobacteraceae bacterium
GCCTAGCCAGCGAGTACGTGTCGAAGACGCTGTACCCCTACGGCCACCCGTACTCGTGGCTGACTATAGGCTATTTGAAAGACCTTGATAACTCGAACGTTAACGACCTCAAGAACTTCTTTCTGCGCTGGTACGGGCCCAATAACGCGACCCTGACCGTGGGCGGCGACGTGACCTCGGCGCAGGTGCTGAAGCTGGCCGAGAAGTATTTTGGCCCCATCAAGCGGGGGCCGGCCGTGCCGGTGCAGAAGCTGCCCGCGCCCGTGCTCACGGCCGACCGCTACGTGAGCTACGAGGACAATGTGCGCTTCCCGATGCTGCAAATGGTGTTTCCGACGGTGCCCCACGGCCACCCCGACGAGACGCCGCTCGATGCGCTGGCCGACATCGTTGGCGGCGGCAAAACGTCGCTGCTCTACAAAAACCTGGTGAAAACCCAGAAGGCCGTGCAGGCCCAGGCCTACCAAAGCAACTCGGAGCTGAGCGGCGAGTTCACGATGATTTCGCTGGATTTGCCCACCACGCGCCTCGACAGCGCGGAAGCCGTTTTCCGCAAAACGCTGGCTGAATTTGCCAAAACCGGCGTGACCGACGCGCAGGTGGCGCAGTTCAAAGCCAGCCGCGAAGCTCAGCTCGTCAATGGCTTGGCCAGCGTGCAAGGCAAAGTGAGCCAGCTGGCTTCCAACCAAACGTTTTTTGGCAACCCAAATCGCCTGCCCGCCGACCTCAAGGAACTGCGTGCGCTCACCAAGGCCGACGTGCAGCGCGTGTTTGACAAGTACATCCGCGGCAAGCACGCCGTTATCCTGAGCGTGGTGCCCAAGGGCAAGGCCGAAGAAGTGGCCGCTAAGGACAACTACACCGCCTCGACGGCGGGCTACCAGGCGCCCAACTACGGCTACGAGGGCCTGAAATACGTGAAGGCAGTCGATACCTTCGACCGCAGCAAGCAGCCCGCCGCCGGGGCCAACCCGGTGGTGAAGGTGCCGACCATCTGGCAGGATAAATTCAGCAACGGCCTCCAGCTGATTGGGTCCAAAAACACGGAAATTCCCACGGCGACCATGCTGCTCACCATTCGGGGTGGGCGCCGGCTCGAGCAAGCCAACCCCGGCAAGGCCGGACTGGCGGCGCTCACGGCGCAGATGCTGAACGAGGGCTCGGAAAAGTACACCAGCGAGGAATTTGCGGCGGCGCTCGACCGCCTGGGCAGCACCATTCAGGTGGGCAGCGGCCCCGACAACACGTCGGTGTACGTGCAGACGCTCACCAAAAACCTGCCCGCCACGATGGCCTTGCTGGAGCAGCGCCTGCTGCACCCGCGCTTCGACGCGGCGGATTTTGACCGCTTGAAAAAGCAGACCCTGCAAGGCATCGCCAATCAGGTGACGCAGCCGGTGGTCATCGCCAACAATGCATATAATAAGCTGCTCTACGGCCCCACCGACATCATGGGCGTGCCCGGCAACGGCACCACGGCCAGCGTATCGAGCATTACGCTCGACGACGTGAAGCAGTTTTACGCCGCCAACTACGCGCCCAACGTGAGCTACCTCACCGTGGTGGGCGACGTGGACCAGGCCGCCACCGAGCAGCAGCTGGCTTTCCTGAAAGCCTGGCCGCAGAAAAACGTGACCTTGCCCACGGCCATGGCCCCGCAGGCGCAGCCCGACAAAACCAAGATTTACTTTATCGACAAGCCCGGCGCGGCGCAGTCGGAAATTCGGGTGGGCTACCTCACCGCCCTGCCCTACGATGCCACCGGCGACTACTACCGCGCCTACCTGAGCAACTACGTGCTGGGCCAGGCCTTCAACTCGCGCATCAACCTGAACCTGCGCGAAGACAAAGGTTATACCTACGGCGCCCGCTCGGGCTACAGCAGCACGCGCTTTGCCGGGCCGTTCACGGCCCAAGCCGGCGTGCGCGCTGATGCCACGGCCGCTTCGGTGAAGGAGTTTATGAAGGAAATCAACAACTACCGCACCGGTATCACGGATGAGGAGTTGGTATTCCTGCAAAGCTCGGTGGGCCAGAGCGACGCCCTGCGCTACGAAACCGGCCAGCAAAAAGCCGGCTTTTTGGCGCGCCTCGTCGAGTACGACCTCAAGCCCGACTACGTAACCCAGCAGGCTGATATTCTGAAGAATCTGAAGAAAGAGGACGTAGCGGCCTCGGTAACCAAATACCTGCCCGGCGATAAAATGTACATCGTGGTGGTGGGTGACCGCGCCAAGGTCTTCCCCGGCCTTTCGGAGCTCGGCTACGAGGTGCAGGAGCTGGACGTGAATGGCATGCCCGTAGCCACTGCTGCGCCGATGGCAGCGCCGACCGCCGTGCCTGCCGACATGCCCGACGGCAAAACCAAGACCGAGGAAAATGGCAAAAAGGTGAAGACCAAAAAGAAAGGCGGCGCCTAGACAGTCGCTTCGCTGGCAAAAGCCCGCCGCTACCTAGCGGTGGGCTTTTTTGTGGCCTTGGCTGGCTGCTGGGGCCGGCAGCAAGGGCAGAATTGCAGCCCAACTATTTCCGCTACCTTCGCGATGTAATTAAAATACCACCTTGGCTTCATCTCAGCAACACGCGCAACTCGACCGCCTGGAGCGGCAGGTAACCACCTTAGTGGCTGCCTATCAGCAGCTGCGCGAAGAGCTGGCCGATGCCCGCACCACCATCGAACACCTGCGGGCCGATGGCCGCGAGCGCGAAAAACAGCTGCGGGAGTACCAAAACCAAGAAAATATTGTTAAACTTGTCCAGACTATAGCCGGCGGGGAACCCACCCAGGCCAACGAGCTGAAACAAC
>JAKONR010000243.1 GCA_022701825.1 Hymenobacteraceae bacterium
AATGGATGAACCAGGGCAAATTCGACGGCGCCAAGCTCAGCCCCGCCCAGCGGCAGCTGCACGACTTCTACAAGCGCCTGCTCACGCTGGCCGGCAGCAGCGAGGCCATCCGCCGGGGCAAGTTCTACGAATTGCAGGATGCCAACAACCTCAGCAAGGAGTACGATCAGCACAAGCTCTATGCCTTTGTGCGCTACACGGCGGGCCAACAGGTGCTGGTAGTCGTCAATTTCAGCGATACTAAAACCTACTCTCCTACCCTGCTGCTGCCCGACGCCGCGCAGAAACTGATGGGCCTCGACCCGAAGCAAACGCACAGCTACCGCGACCTCCTAAACGGCGGCGAACCCAAAACTGACCTCAAGCTGACGCTGGCCCCGCTGGCGGCTATGGTACTGGAAATCAAATAACACTTGTCATGCTGAGCGGAGCGCAGCGAAGTCGAAGCATCTCTACCTCAATACTAACTCCTGACGCTAGCAACGAAGCGGTAGAGATGCTTCGACTCCGCTGCGCTCCGCTCAGCATGACGGACGTTAGCAGCGTGACAATGGCTGCTGTTTCTAGCCTGACAGCTACCGTCTCCTAAATCGATTTCGGTGCTTACCTTTCTAGACTACATATCCCACCCTCAATTCGTTACCCCATGGCAGGCTCCGGCGTTACCATCGACAACCCCAACATGCGGGCCAAGCCGCGCCTCAGCTTCTGGCAAATCTGGAACATGAGCTTCGGCTTCCTGGGTATCCAGTTCGGCTTCGAGTTGCAAAACTCCAACGTGAGCCGCATTTTCGAAACCCTGGGCGCCAACAAGGACGACCTGCCGCTGCTCTGGATTGCGGCCCCGCTCACCGGGCTGCTGGTGCAGCCCATCATTGGCTACTTTTCTGACCGTACCTGGCACCCTACCTGGGGGCGGCGGCGGCCGTTTTTCTTTGTGGGCGCGCTGCTGGCTACGCTGGCCCTGTTTTTCATGCCCAACTCGGGCTCGCTGCTGGTGGCGGCCAGCATGCTCTGGATTATGGACGCCAGCATCAACATCTCGATGGAGCCATTCCGGGCCTTCGTGGGTGATTTGCTGCCGGCCAATCAGCGCACGACGGGCTTTGCCACGCAGAGCTTTTTCATCGGCGTGGGGTCGGTGATTGCGGCCTGCCTGCCGTGGCTGTTCACCAACGTATTCAATATTGCCAATACCGCGCCGCAGGGCGTTATTCCGCCCTCGGTAAAGTACGCCTTTTATATGGGCGGCGCGGCGCTATTTCTGGCCGTGATGTACACGGTGTTCACCACCCGCGAGTACCCGCCGGTAGACATGGCCGAGTTTGAGCGCGAGAAGCAAGAAGGCAGCATGTTTGGTGGTATTGCCGCCTCGTTCATGGGCATTTTCAACATGCCCAAGGCCATGAGCCAACTCGCCGTGGTGCAGCTCTTTACGTGGTTTGCGCTGTTCGCCATGTGGATTTATTCGACCAACGCCGTGACCAGCAACATCTACAACATGCGCGTTAGCGGCGACCTGTACCAGAAGGTAGTGCAGCAGGTAACCCAGGCTTCGGCCGCCGTGAAAGACGTGCCCAGTAAGAGCTTTTTTGACCTCAGCCAGACCACCGAGTCCGAGAAAAAGGTGAAAGAGCTAGGTGCTCTGCGCGCCGACATTGCCGACATTGCCGCCCATCAGGCGGGCACTAACGATAAGGTTATTACAACCAACCTGGCCGGCTACGCGCTGAAAAGCGGCCAGCTAGCCCCCGCCGAAACCGCCGACCTCAAGCGGGTGCAGCAGCAGTACAACGACGGGGCCGACTGGCTGGGCATCTGCTCGTCGGTGCGCAACGGGGTGGCGGCCATCTTCGCGTTTTTGCTGCCCGTGCTGGCCCGGCGCACCAGCCGCCGCTTCACCCACATGCTGTGCCTCGTCGTGGGTGGGCTGGGGCTGATTTCGCTGAGTTTCGTGCACGACCCGCGCCTGCTGCTAGGGTCAATGGCGCTGGTGGGCATTGCCTGGGCTAGCATTCTATCGATGCCCTACGCGATGCTGGCCGGCGCGCTGCCGGCCAACAAAATGGGCTACTACATGGGCGTGTTCAACTTCTTCATCGTAACGCCGCAGATTATCGCCTCCGTAGGCCTGGGTTTTCTGACCAACCACCTCTTTAATGGCAATACCATGGGCGCGTTGGTGCTGGGCGGGGCCGGTATGATACTCGGCGGCCTGCTCACCCTGCGCGTGCAGGACACCGACGACATCCGCCTGCCCAACAACATGACGCCCGCCGAAAATCTGTCCTACGAAGCTTCGCTGGGCGATGTCAACCCGAACGTGTAGAAAACATTTGCATGACAATCACCAAAAAGCGCCGGCCCACCAGCCAGCGCTTTTTTATTCATCGTGCCCCGGAATGGCCGCCGCCGGCGCAGCTACCGCCGCCTGGCGCTCGCGCTCACTAGCTAGCTCCTCGGCCGTAGAAGGTTGCTGCCGCTGCTGGCTCAAATCGGGCTGGCCGGCATCGACCCAGCAGGTGTACCAGAAGGCCCCGATGAGCCGCGCCGCGTAGCGCAACTGACGCTCTACCTGCCCATTAAGCCGCTGATGATACGCCTGGCTGAACTCACGCGAGTAGGTACGGATGGTTTGCCGGCCGCGCTGCTCGTAGCCGTATTTGCGGTCTTCACTGAGTTCGGCCGTGAGTTGCCGCTCCATCGTGAAGACCGAATCGAGGGCGGCGTGAGCGCGCTCCACGGCCAGCCAGGCGGCTTCGGTGGGATTGTCGAGGTAGGGCGCCTGGCCAGTCAGCAGGTCGTAGCTGGTGCCGTTCAGCTCGGGCAGGCGCGACTCCCAGAGCGCGTGGATGCCGCGCTGGTTGGTGAGCTGGCCGTTGTAGTTACGGGTGGTGTGCAGCGGCACGCAGGCATCGGCCACGTAGTGCCCTAGGTCGGCCGCGAGGTGCAAGATGCGGTCGGTATCGCGCTCCTTGAAGGCGGCCGTGAGCTGTCCTTTCATGCGCGCCACCTGCCAGGGCACGATGCCGTGGCGCAGCAGCGAGTCTTCGCCGCCCACCAGCGCCACCGCGTCGGCGTAGGCGCGGGGCAGGCCCCGACCGTGGCGCGTGAGGGCGCTGTCGCCGTAGGCATCCACATCGAGAAAGTGGCGCGGGGCCTCGGTGGGCACCACGGTGCGCCGCGAGTCGGGCCGCGTGGCGTTGGTAGTGAGGTAGTCGATGTTGGCCTTGAAAAACGGCAGCATCTCGGGCGGCAGCGTGTACACCGCCAGCCGGTTGAGCAGCCGGTGGCCGTAGAAGCCCCAGGCGCAGGCGGGGCTGGCCGGGCCAAAGAGCAGCGGTAGTAAGAGCAGCCAACAGTAGCGGTTTTTCACGCCACCAAATTACGCGCAGCACGCAGATTATTAAGCCTTTTGTGGTACCTGTTGCCAGCAGTTTTATAAGAGCCGACAGTAGCTAACCCCTTAAAACAGCAAAACCGACCTATCCCGCAGGATAAGCCGGTTTTAGACGCATTAGCAGTTTCCGCCTACGCGCAACCTAGCGCCGGCCGCTGGTCGGGAATTTCATGCGGTAGTCGTGCCGCACGTCGCCCTTGCTGATGCGGGCGAGCTTGCCTTTCAGCAGCTGCTTTTTGAAAGCCGAAAGCTTGTCAGTGAATAAGATACCTTCCAAGTGGTCGTACTCGTGCTGGATGATGCGGGCGGCCATGCCGCTGAACGCCTCCTCGTGTACCTGGCGGTTTTCGTCTTCATAGCGCAGCACGATGTCGGGGCAGCGCATCACGTTTTCGCGGATGCCAGGGATGCTCAGGCAGCCTTCCTCGAAGCCCCACTGCTCGCCGGTTTCGCTCAGCATCTGGGGGTTGATGAAGGCGCGCTTCACGGGCAGCTCGTCTTGGGCGGTCTGGGTGCTGGCGTCGAGCGGCTCGGTGGTAGGCTCGTCGTCTTCGTCGGGCTCCACCATGGGGCCCGAGTCCATCACAAACAAGCGGATGCCCTTGCCAATCTGCGGGGCGGCGAGGCCCACGCCGGCGGCCGAGTACATGGTTTCAAACATATCCTGCACGAGCTGGCTCAGCTCGGCGGCGGGCAGGTCGGCGGGGAGGTCTTTGGCGCGGGTTTTTAGTACCTGGTCGCCCACGGCAACAATCGGGTAAATCATTGGCTTAATGGTGATTCTAGGAAAGACTGAAGAATAAGGGTGGCGCTCACTTTATCGACCATGGCTTTGTCCTGCCGCGCCTTGCGGCCCAGGCCGCCGGCCAGCATGGCCTGCTTGGCGATGCGCGAAGTAAAGCGCTCATCTACCTCATGCACAACTAGTTCGGGCAACTCGCGGCGCAAGCGGCGCAGCAGCCCCACCACGGCGCTGGTCGAGTCGGTGGGCTCGTTGAGCAGCGTGCGCGGCATGCCCACCACGATGGCTTTGAGCGGCTCGCGCTGGTGATACGCCAGCACGTAGGCCACCAAATCCTTGCTGTGAATGGTGTCGAGCGGCGTGGCAATGAGGCCGAGCGGGTCCGTCACGGCGAGGCCCACGCGCTTATTACCGTAGTCGATGGCGAGGGTGCGGGCCATGCCGAAGAAAGAAAAGTGAATGACAAAAAGCCTTGCGGCGCTGCGGCAAAGATACGGCACCCAACTAGCCCTGCACGGCCGGCCTGCGCTAGTCAGCAAGCCAGTGCTGGCGCCCGGTTTTTGGCCCGAGCCAAAATACTGGACAAAAGACGAATGCCTACTTTTTATAATTTTAATTATATAACCCGCCTGCTACCAAGACAAAATCCATCTGTTTATATTTTAATAAAATTAAGCAATTAGAGGCTTCAATTGCCATTAAATAAGAATACGATAGTATTAATACAAGAAACCATCGAATGCCGTGGAAAGGGGTTTGTTCTACACTCAAATTGTATTAATTTTGAAACACCTAGCTTTTTCACAGGCAGAAAACAATTGCCCCGTTCGCTTTTATGGCCGCTTCGCCCCTGCTTGCTACGCCTTCGGCTGCGGCCGAGTCTTCTGCCCGCCGCCCGCCGGGGCCGCGCTGGCGCGCGGCGCTGCTGCTGGCGCTGGCCTTTGGCAGCGGTCTGCTGATGGCGGGCAACCCATTTCGGCCGTCGTCTAACAACCCGGCGGGCACGGCGCGGGCCTACCTGCGCTTCAAGGAAATCTTGAGCTACGTGGACCGCGACTACGTGGACTCGGCCGACACGGAGGGCCTCACCGACTACGCCGTGGCCCGAATGCTCGAAAAGCTCGACCCGCACTCGGTGTACTTGCCGGCCGCCGAGCGCGAAAAGGCGGAGGCCTTTTTGCAAGGCAGCTTCGAGGGCGTGGGGCTCGATTTTTATTTTTTCCGCGACACGGCCACCGTATCGGGCACGCTGCGCGGCGGCCCGGCCGAGGCCGCCGGCCTGCGCCCCGGCGATAAGCTGCTGCGCGTGGGCCCCAAAAGCGTGGCCGGCACGCACGGCACCACCGGGCAGCTGGCGCAGTTGCTGCGCGGGGCGCGGGGCAGCTCGGTGGCCCTTACGGTGGTGCGCGCCGGGCAGCCGCAGCCGCTGAGCTTCGTGGTGGCCCGCCGCCGCCTGCCCAACCCCTCGGTAGAGCCGGGCGTGCTGCTGGCCGATGGCCAAACGGGCTACTTAAAGGTCAACCGCTTTGCGGCCGACACTTACGATGAGTTTAAAGCCGAGCTGAGCGCGCTGCGCCAGCGGGGTATAACCGGCTTGGTGCTCGACCTGCGGGGCAACCCCGGCGGCTACCTCGACCGCGCCACGCGCCTGGCCGACGAGTTTATTTCGGGCTCGCGCAAGCTGGTGTACACCGATGGTAAGGGCGAGCAGTACGACACCCAGACCTACGCCCGCGTGCCCGGCGACTGGGAGCAGGGCGCGCTGGCCGTGCTGGTGGATGAGAACAGCGCCTCGGCCGCCGAGGTGCTGGCCGGCGCCCTGCAAGACCACGACCGCGCCCTGCTCATCGGGCGGCGCACCTACGGCAAAGGCTTGGTGCAACAGCCTATTGCCCTGCAAGATGGCGGCGAGCTGCGCCTCACCATCGCGCGCTACTACACGCCCGCCGGCCGCTGCATCCAGAAACCCTACGGCGAGGACAAAGCCAGCTACCAGCGCGAGCTGGCCGAGCGCCAGCGGCGTGGCGAGTTTACCGCGGCCGCCAACGTGCCGGTGGCCAAAGAGCGGCGCTTCCGCACCGACCACGGCCGGCCGGTGTACGGCGGCGGCGGCATCATCCCCGATGTTTTCGTGCCCCGCGACTCGCTCGCGCACTGCGAGTATTTTGGCCGCTTGTGCCGCCAGGGCGTGCTTCAGGCCTACGCCCAGGCTTACTATCAACACCACCGCCCCGAGCTGACCGGCCTGCGCGCCGAGCAATTCACCGCCACGTTCAAGCTGACCGATGCGGACCTGGAAGGCGTGGCCCGCCTGGCCCGGCAAGCGGGCCTGCCGCCCAGCCCCGCCGCCCAGCGGCGCTGCGCGCCGCTGGTGCGCCTGCACCTCAAGGCCTACCTCGCCCAAAGCTTGTTTGGGCCGGAAGCCAGCCGGGCCGTGCTGCGCGCCGAAGACGCGGAATTGCAGCAAGCGCTGCAATCGGTGAAGGACGGGCCGGCGCTACTGGCGCTGCTGCACCAGTCGTAAAAAGCGGGGTTTTGGGCGCGCGCGGCGGCGTATCTTCGCTGCCTACTCCCACCCCGTTTTCTTATGGCTTATTACCACCGCCTGGGGCAGATTCCGCGCAAGCGGCACACCCAGTTTCGGCAGCCCGACGGCTCGCTTTATGCCGAGCAGCTCGTGGGCACGCTGGGTTTTCACGGCGTGTCGTCGCTGCTCTACCACCAGCACCCACCTACGCAGATAAAGCACGTGGGCACGCCCAAGCCGGCCGCCGTGAAGCTGCTCAAAGACCGGGCGCTCTCGCCCGAGCACCTGCGCACGCTGGGCCAG
>JAKONR010000250.1 GCA_022701825.1 Hymenobacteraceae bacterium
GCCTCTTCATTGCGCAGCACGCGGGCGGTGGCAAGGCCGAGCAGATATTCGTGCGCGGCTTTGATGCCGACCACGGCACCGACTTCGCGGTGAGCATCGACGGGCTGCCAGTGAACATGGTGAGCCACGCCCACGGCCAGGGCTACGCCGATTTTCACTTCGTGATTCCCGAAACGGTGGAGCAGCTGCGGGTGTACAAAGGCCCGTACACGGCGCGTTTTGGGGACTTTGCCACGGCCGGCGCGGGTGAATTCACCACCAAAACCAGCCTCGACCGCAGCCAGGTGAAGCTCGAAGTGGGCCGCTTCGACACGCGCCGGGCCTTGGTAATGCTCGACTTGCTGGGCACGCGCCACTTGCTTTCAAAGCGGCCCGAAAGCGCTTACGTGGCCGCCGAGTACAACTTCACCAACTCGTATTTCGACGCGCCGCAGCACTTCAAGCGCTTCAACGGGCTGCTCAAATACACCGGCCAGCTCACCGACAAAACGTCGCTCACGCTGCTGGGCTCGCACTTCACCTCCAGCTGGGACGCCAGCGGCCAGATACCCGACCGCGCAGTAGCTGAGGGTCTTATCTCGCGCTTCGGCAGCCTTGACCCCAGCGAGGGCGGCAGCACCAACCGCACTAACGCCTCGGTAGTGCTGACCACGGCCCTGCCCCACGACGCCGTGCTGCGCCAGCAGGCGTACTACGCACGCTACAACTTTAGCTTGTTCTCCAACTTCACGTTCTTCAAGAACGACCCGGTGAATGGCGACGAAATCGACCAGACCGACCACCGCAACCTCTACGGCTATACTGCCACCTACGACCGCGACGACCGCCTCGGCCACCGGGGCCGCAACTTGCACACGGTAGCCGGCCTGGGAACCCGCATCGACGCCTCCGACCTGGGTTTGCGCCGCGCCGTGCAGCGCCGCATTTTGGACACCGTGAGTACGGGCCGCCTCTACGAGCAGAATATCAACGCCTACCTCGATGAAACGCTGGAGCTGACCGACCGCCTGACCGTGAACGCGGCCCTGCGCGCCGACCTGTTCGTCTTCCAGTTTCGGGGCCAAAAAGCCGACTCGGCGGCGGGCTTCGTGCTCCTTACGGGGCGCGTCACGCGCGGCCGGGTGTCGCCCAAACTTAATCTATACTACCAGCTATCGCCGGCCGTGCAGCTGTTTGTGCGCTCGGGCCTGGGCTTTCACTCCAACGATGCGCGGGGCGTGGTGCAGGGCACGGGCAGCTTCAACGCGCTGCCCCGCGCCACCGGGGCCGAGGTGGGCAGCACCTTCAAGCCCGTGCCCAGCCTGGTCGTGAATGCTGCCCTTTGGACCTTGCACCTGCAAGACGAGCTGGTGTACTCGGGCGACGAGGGCACCACCGAAAGCGCCGGCCCTACGCGCCGCTACGGCGTCGATGTGTCGGCCCGCTACCAGCTCACGGGCCGGCTTTTCCTTGATGCCGACGTGAATTACAGCCACGGCCGCCTCGTGCAGGCGCCGGAAGGCGAAAACCGCATTCCGCTGGCGCCCAGCTTCACCAGCATCGGCGGGCTCACGCTCAAGAACCCCAACGGGCTGAGCGCCAGCCTGCGCTACCGCCACATCGACAGCCGCCCGGCGCAGGAAGACAACGCCATTCGGGCGCGGGGCTATTTTTTGCTCGATGCCGTGGCCAGCTACACCCGGCCGCGCTTCCAGCTCGGGGCCACCGCCGAAAACCTGCTGAACGTGGCCTGGAACGAGGCGCAGTTTGCCACCGATAGCCGACTGCGCGGCGAAACGATTTCGGTTAATGAGTTGAATTTTACGCCCGGCACGCCGTTTTTCATTAAGCTCAACGCCAGCGTATTCTTCTAGCAGCTGCCCGCGGCTGTTTTGCCAAAAGCCCGCCTTGGCGTGAAAACTAGCTTTTCACGCCAAGGCGGGCTTTTGGGCATTCAGTACAACGCAGGGCGAACCCTTGCAGCCAGGATAGGTTAATGAAGAATTACTGAAGGCTTTCTGTAGAATAATTACAATTCGATAACCGTGCTTGTAGTGGTTGTCTGGCCCGAATTATATACAAGAATTGGCAGATTAAATATTTTAGGAAAAAAGTTCCCTTCCCGAAGTCCAGCCTGCGGTAAACCCCGTATGTGTCAACGAGCGAAAATATAGCTGTACTGATAAGGTAACTAGTAGATTTTATAGCTAATCAGCCATTTAGGCTGAGGCAATGCGCGCCGTATTAGATGCGCCTGGTTCAGGTAATAAATAGCCGCCTTTTTGGCTGCGCAGTACACGTTTGGGCAGCTTGCCCGTCTTTTTCCTCCTCCCAATAAAGTCGAAGCCGTTCTTTTTGCCGCTACCGCCTGCGTGCTCGGGGTGGTTGCTAATGCTTGGTATTGTTTAATAACTGCCCCGCGCCAGCTTCGGCTTGGTGGGGCTATGCTGCTTGCTGATTTTCCTACCCTTTCACCCTTTCATTTTCTCCATGAAAAGATTTACCAGACCTATCCAATGGGCGGTCGGGGCATGTGCGCTGGTGGCGCTCGCGACCTGGGGCACCGTGCGCTACACGCCGCTCGAAGCCAGCAGCCACCGCGAGGCCCCACTCATTGCCGACGACCCGCTGGCCGACAACACCGACGTGTACGCCTTCAAGGACCCGAACGACCCGGAGAAAATCATCATCATCGCCGATTACATCCCGTTTCAGCTGGCGCAGGGCGGGCCTAACTACTACACTTTTGGCGAAAACGTGCGCTACGAAATCCACGTCAAAAACCAGGCGGGAACCACGGGCGACGACATCGTGTACCGCTTCACCTTTTCGCGGGCCAACGCTGACCCAAGCACGTTTTTCAACGTGCGGCTGGGTGCGCAAAACCTGAAAACCACTTACACCTGCGAGAAAATCGTGGCTGGCGGCACGCCAGTTACCATCGTCAGCAATGGCGTGGTGCCGGCTTATAACATTGGGCCGCGCTCCATTAGCTCGGGCGCGGGCCTGGCGCAGGCCTCGTACACGGCCTACCGGCAGGGTGCCGTGACCAATGCTGGCGGTGGCGGCGGCGAGCAGGTGTTCTGCGGCTCGTCGGACGACCCGTTTTACGTGGATTTAGGCGCGATTTTCGACCTCGCCGGCCTGCGCGCCAACCGCGGCGCCCGCGATGGACTAGCCAAGTACAACGTGCATTCGATAGCGCTGAGCATTCCGGTGGCTACGCTCCAAAAAAGCGGCCAGACGGCCGCCGCCGCGGCTAACATCCTGGATGGCAACTACGTGATTGGGGTTTGGGCCTCGGCCAGCCGCCCCGCCATGCGCACGCTGAACGGTGGCACCACGGGCACTACCAGCACCTCGGGCAGCTACACGCAGGTGTCGCGCCTGGGTATGCCGCTGCTGAATGAGGCCATCAACCCCATCGGGGCCAAGGACGCCTGGAACCGCACCACGCCCTACGCCGAGGCCGCCATTACCGACGACTACCTCTCGAACCCCGAACTGAGCCTGTATATGGCCGACGATGCGCCCATGAATGGCGCGGCCCCCAAGCCCAGCGGCCAGACGTATTACGGCGAGGCAGTGCCCGCGCTGAGCGCGCTGCGCATTCAAAGCAAGTCGCTGGGCGCGTTTGACTTCCGCAACGGCGCGGCCGGCCTTTCGGGCCTGACCAGCGCGCAGCGGGCCGGGACGGTATTTGCCGACCCCACGTTTGGCCCCTACCTACTGGTGGCGGGCAAGCCGCGCTCGGTGGACATCAAGCCGATTTTCCACACCGGCGTGCCCAACCTGATTCCGTACCAGCTGGCCACGGGCAAGAACGGCAACCCGCTGGCGGCTGGTAAGCCCTTCATCAACAACTTCTTGCCGGTGCTTGGCGACATGCTGCGCCTGAACATGGCTGTGCCGGCCACCCCGCGCACCTCGCCCGATTTCAGCAACCAAGGGCTGCTGGCGGCGGCCGTGCTGGGCCTCACCGATTCGCGCTACAATGGCAGTACCGCGCTGCAAAATATTCCCAACATGGACGGCTTCCCTAACGGCCGCCGCCTGGAGGATGAGGTCGTGAAAATCGAGCTGCAGGCCGTGAGCGGGGCCGTGCTGGCGGCCATCGGGCTGTGGTACGACGACTACACGCCAGGCACCACTGCCTCGCCCGTGACGCCACAGCTGAAGAACGTGCTGAATTTCACGGCCGGCGTCGAGAAAAACGACACCACGTTCCGCACCACCTTCCCCTACGTGCAAACGCCGTGGCAGGGTATGCGCGTGCGCCGCTAACTCATTGTTCCACTTTGCTATCGCCTATCTGAAATGACTACCAAACAGTTACGTACCTACGTCGCGCTGCCCGCGCTCGCGACGGCGGTAGTCGGCGGCGCCCTCTGGAGCCAGCTGCGCTACACGCCCCTGGAGGCTTCCTCGCACCGCGAGGCCCC
>JAKONR010000344.1 GCA_022701825.1 Hymenobacteraceae bacterium
GTCACGGCTTTGCAAAAGCCGACGTAGTAGCCACCGGCCTAAGCTGGCGTGTGGCGCTACCCGCAAAAGATGAGAGAATTAAAAAAGCCTCGCCGCAGCGAATAGCCGAAAACCTACGCGCAACAACACGCCCCGCCTGCCGGGCGGCAACAACACAAACAGCAGGCTACGGGCAGACGCATGAGCAACTGGCGGCACTGGCAAGCCACCGCGCCTCTAACTGCCCGGTGCGGGTTTTGTTTGCCGCTGCGCCTTCAAGGCGGGCACGGCAAAATCGGACGTGCCCCGTTCGCCGGAAATAAGCCCGCCCCAACCAGGAGCCAGCCCCACCACCCAAAGTCAGGTGCTAAACCACGCTGCCGCTAGCGCGGTGGCAGTTTGAAGGGCCACAAAAAGCTACAAAGCCTCAGTACTAAAGTCAGATTACCGGGACTTCAGGCTTGCGCGGCAGGGGCGGCGCGTGGCTACTTGGCACGGTAAACGTTGGCACCTTTCCTGGCTAAAAACTGGCGGGCTTTAGCACAGCACCTGACTAGCTTTTAGGCCAGCATACTGGTGCCCGGCCAGCGGTGAGGACAGACAATATAAAATGACTACCATTCTTAATTCGTGTAACGCTCATACTACCAACTTACCCCCCTTTCCTATGAAGCACACCCTCGTCCCCGCCCTGGCCCTGCTGCTGCTGACGCAGTGCAAAAAGGCCGACCCCGAAAGCGCCCTGCCCCCCGAAACCCAGACCGGAGCCAACACCTTTGGCTGCTTGCTCAATGGACAAGCATGGACGCCGCAAGGCAACGATGGCTTCGCCAACTACTCTGTTTCTTACGACCCAACTTATAAAAAAGGCTCATTGAGTGTATCAGCCTATAGATTTTCTGGCAATGCAGCTGACCATCAAACAGTAGGCTTTAGCTCTGACAGTGTTCGTTCGACAGGAACCTATGTTTTTAAAAAAGGTAGCCTGAACCAAGCTGGCATTGTAATTAGAACCACTAATTGTCAATATTATTCGCAAGACCCTGGCGTGTATTGTAAAGGCCAGTTTACCATCACGCGCCTGGACCGCTCGGCGGGTATCATCTCGGGCACGTTCGCCTTCACCCTCTACAAACCGGGCTGCGACTCGGTGCGCGTCACCCAGGGCCGCTTCGACAGACAACTCTAACTCACGCTACGCCTACTTACCCATGAAACAACTTTTACTTCTGCTGGTCCTCCTCACGGCGTGCGTGCGCCCTGCGGCCACCCATGCCCAAGCCACCGACTCGCTGAGCCAGAAGCTGACCAGCATCTTCGCCCACCTCGATAAAAGCCAGGTGCCCACCGGCCGGCTCTACGAGGCGGGGGTGCGCTTTCTGGATGCGCGCCACTATAACGGCACGCTGGCCGACTCCAACCTGACCAACATGGAGGTGCTGCGCTACCTGCTGGCCCAGCTGCACTCGTGCCGCGTGGCGGGCTCCGACACGTTGCCTACCCTGGGCGTGTTCAATGCCCGCCTGCAAGCGGCGGCGGCAGGCCCGGCCATTCCGCTGGCGGTGCAGTACCTGCCCTACGCCAGCATCCGGCCCGATGCCCTGCAAAACAACCTACTCACGGTGCAAAACGAGCAGGTCTACGACGTGCCCGGCCGCACCCAGAGCCCCTACCAGCTCCAGACCCTGTTTGTGGCCGCGCCCGAGCTGAGCTACGCGCGCACCGGCAGCGTCTCGTTTGTGTTTCGGCGCAATCTCTACCTCAGCGGCGACGGCACCTCGCCCACCAGCCTCTACCTCGATTTTGGCGATGGCAGCGGCTATCGCCCTGCCCAGTGGGACCAGCCGCTCGGCACTACCTATGCCGCGGCCGGCACCAAGCGCATCAAGGTAAAAATGGAATACGGCAGGCGGTTCTTCGCGGCGGCCGGCCCGGCCGCCGCCGGCACTACCCGCGAAAGCTGGTTCGACTTCGAGGTGCTGTCGGCCGGCACGGCCGCCCGCTATGGTGACGCCGGCAGCAGCGGCCGGCAGGATTATTACCTCAAGCCGCCCGGCTACCCCTACGGGGCCACCGTAACCGTGCTATACGGCAAGGGACATGGCCGCAACGTGGTGAAGCCGCTCATTTTGGTAGAGCAGTATAACATCGCCGGCGCTGCTCCGCATCTGGTAGAATGTAATAATGCGAATAATACGGTTGACCTCCTTCTACCAAAGATAGGCCCCACCTTCACCGGCAGTTTTGATTTCGACCAAAAGCTCGAAACAGCAGGTTACGACTTCATCTACATTGACTTTGAGAAGAATCTGGACGACATTACCCGCAATGCGCAGGTAGTAGAATACATTATTCAGCAGGTGAATGCCTGGAAAAGCGCCGCCCAGGGGCTAGGCTACACCCCCGAGCAAAACGTAGTGCTGGGCATGAGCATGGGCGGGCTGATAGGCCGCTACGCCCTGGCCCAGATGACCCGCGACCCCTCGCGCTTTGGCCCGCCCGATACCCGCCTGCTCGTGCTGCACGACAGCCCCCAGCGCGGGGCCTACAACCCCCTGGGCCTGCAATGCTTTACCCGCGCCACCGCCGTGCCGCTCAATATTGCCCTCATCAGCCCGGCAGCCGCACTATTCAAGCCCAGCTTATCCAGTTTCAGTGGGCGGCTGAGCGATGCCGTGCATGTACTTGACCAGCCAGCTAGTCTGCAGCTAGGTATCCTGACGGCCTTCGACAGCCGGGGCAACAACATTCAGCCCAACAGCTTCATCAATGGCGTGTATAAGGACATGGTTGACTTCACGAGTGCCAACCCCAACAACACGCCCAGCACCCCACAGCCCACCTACCCGATAGTGGCTACCAGCGACGGCTCGCAGTGCGGGCGCGGCTCGGGCGCGCCGCTGGGCGTGCCACTGTCCTCGGCCGATACGTTTACGTTCAACTGGCTGGCGCCACTAGTCAATGCTTTGCCAAGTTTCTCGCTGGGCGTGCGCGGTGCGGCCTATGGCCTGCCCGCCTATGGGCAGCAAGCACTCATCAGCCGGATGCGGGTATACATCGAGTACAGCATCAACCTTGGCGTCTGCCCGTTCTGCATTAAAATTCCTATCCGCTTCAACCTACTGAATGAAGAGGCTACCTCCCCACCCAATACGCTACCCTACGAAACCCTGCCGGGCGGCTTTACCAACTTAGCGGCTGAGTCGGGGGATTGCAGCGAGCAAAAGTTTCCTATTAACCTAGTGCTTAAAACCGGCCTCTACAATGGTCCTATCTGCTTCGTGCCCACTTATAGTGCGCTCGATGTCGAAACAGTGACCTCGGCCAATTCCGCTGCGCAGTACATTAATGGCACTACCAGCAGCTTTAGCCCGCCTCGTGTGGCCCGCTACATCGCACAGCAGCCCGGTAGCACCTTTAGCACTACAGAGTATAACCTAAACCACCTGACCTACACTGCCCGCAACAGCGAGTGGATATTTAACGAGATGCAGCGGCCCTTCACCTCTGGCACCAACTTGCTAGCTTGTGATGCTCAAGGGTGCGACCCTGCCGCCACTAAATCCATCGCTGGTCCCGGCACGCTTTGCACCGTCAATAGTGGCCCGGCCACCTACACCTCGCCCCTGCAAGGCCCCGGCTACACCTACAGCTGGGTGGCCAGCCCAGCCAGCGACTTCACGGTAGCCAGCGGCACCGGGCCTACTTTCCAGACTCAGGAGGCGGCGGCGTCTTCGGGCACTGGCACCATCACACTTACCGTGAATACGGGCTGCCAATATTCGTTTAGCAAGCGTATTGTGTTCGGGGCGCCCGAGTCCATCGACTACACCGACGACCCGGTGGCCTCCGACCCCTGCAATAAAATAATCTGGTACGTCATCAACAACTATGACCCCGCCATCACCTATACGGGCACGGGCCTGGCCGGCATTGGCTACGGCCGGTTTCGGGTGAAGTCGGGGGGCGGGGCCACTAGCAAAGCATTCACCGTAACGGCCACTAACGACTGCGGCACTACCAGCATCAGCGACGTAGCCGACTTTACCAACTGCCCCTACGGCTACCGCTACACCGCCTACCCTAACCCTGCTGACGACCAGCTGACCGTAGAGCAAACCGATAGCACTGGCACCCAGCGCACTACGGCTGCCCGTGGCACCGCCGCCGCTTCGGCCAATAGCACGGCCCCCAGCACGCCCTACACCGTGCGCCTTTTCGACAGCTACGGCGTGCAGCAGGTGCAGCAGGCCACTACCACGCCCACAGTGCAGCTGGCTACGGGCAGCCTGCCCACCGGCCTCTACCTGCTGCACATCGAGGTAGGCGGCACGGTGGTGGAGCGCCGCCGCCTCCAAATCACGCACTAGCGGCCCGAGCGCGTTCAGCAAAAGCCAGTCCTTCGCCGGGGCTGGCTTTTTGCTTTGGGATGGGGTTGCTGAATGTTTGGCGAGGGCTATTATAAGAGATAAGGGTTGCCTGAAAACGCCTGTCTTTGCGGGCGCAGCGAAGCAACCCCATCAGAACGGGGCTATTCGGGTTCCGTTCGGGTGCGATTGCTTCGTTGCGCGCGCAATGACAGGCGCTCGCGCTCAGCGCCACCATTGCCCCGGCAGCGGCCCCTGTGCCACCTCCACGCGCTGGCCGGGCGCGGGCAGCAGCAGCGGCACCGTGGGCGCGGCGGCTTCGAGCAGCCGCTCTACCGGCTGCCGCCAGGCGTGCAGGGCCAGGTTGAAGGTGCCCCAGTGCAGCGGCAGCAGCGGGCCGCCGCCCAGCAGCTGGTGCGCCCGCAGCGCCTCGTCGGGGCCGAGGTGGATGTCGGCCCACTCGGCATCGGCCGCGCCTATTTCGAGCATTACGAGGTCAAAGGGACCGAAGCGCTCCCCTATCTGCCGGAAGGCTTCATCGAACGGGCCTGAATCGCCGCCGAAGAACACGCGGTGCCGCGGGCCTTGCAGCACCCAGGAGGTCCACAGCGTACCATCGCGGCTGAGGCCGCGGCCCGAAAAGTGCCGGGCCGGTGTGGCGGTTAGTTTGAAGTCATCGGCTACGGCGATGTCGTCCCACCACGTTAGTTCCGAGATGTTGGCGGCGGGCACGCCCCAGCGGCGCAGGTGCGCGCCCACGCCCAGCGGGCAGTAAAAGCGGGTGGTGCGCCCGGCCAGCGCCCGAATGGCGACCGGGTCGAGGTGGTCGTAGTGGTCGTGCGAGAGGATGATGCCATCGAGGGGCGGCACGTCGGCCAGCGCCAGCGGCGGGGCAAAAAACCGCCTTGGCCCCACCAGCTGCGACGGCGACACGCGCTGGCTCCACACCGGGTCGGTGAGGAAGCGGCGGCCATCTACTTCGAGCAGCATGGTGCTGTGGCCCAGCCAGGTGGCGCGCAGCGCCGTGGCGGGCACGGGCGCGGCCAGCGCGGCGGCATCGGCCCGAAACGGGCCCGGCGGGTGCCGGGGCTCGCGCTCGGCTTTTTCAAACATATAGCGCCGCAGCAGCGCCGCGTAGCCCGAGGGCGGGTTTACGCGGGTGGGCAGCACGTTGAGGTATTTGCGGCCGTCGTGGCGGGTCTCGAGTAGCATGGGTTTTGGGGCCTTCGGGCTTGGGGTAAAAACGTTTGTCTTTGCGAGCGCAGCGAAGCAATCGCACCTGCGCGGCACCCGAACAGCTCGCCCTGATGCGATTGCTTCGCTGCGCTCGCAAGGACAGACGTTTTTGGCCGGCCTTTTACTTTACCCGCCAAGCGCTAAACTTTACCAGCCCCGCCCAGGCCCTACTTCAGCCGGTAGGCCAGCCCCACGCGCGCCAGGCGCACCTTGGCGTCGGGGCTGGTGGTGGCGGCGGTGGCGGGCTGGTAGTTGGCAAAGCCATTGGAGTAGCTGGCCGTGAGGCCCACCCGGCTGTACCACAGCGTGAGGTCGCCGCGCAGTCGGAAATCGAGGCGATTGGCGGGCTGGCGCGAGAGGTCGCTGCGCCAGCTGCCGTTTACGCTGCTGGCGCCGCTGCCTTTTTCGCGGGCGTCGAGCACGTAGGCCAGCTCTGGGCCCACCAGCGCATCGAGGGCCAGCTTGCTGCCGGCCAGGCGCCAGCCCACGCCCCCAAAAGCCGTGATGGCCGGCGTGTACAGTTGCACCACACCCGAGCCCGTGCGGGTCGAGCTGCTGGTGGCGCTGTTGTAGCTGATGAGGTTAACGTCGGTGCGGGCCTGCATCCAGTCGAAGCCCAGGTCGAGGGCCGTGAGCAGGCCGGCCTGGCCCACGCGCTGCGCCCGCAGGCTGGCCCCGAAGCCGGTGCCCCAGTGCTCGCCGTAGGGGTTGAAGGCGCGGCTGCTTTCGGCGCTGCCATCGTTGGTGGTGATGACCGACGTAGTGGAAGTGGCGCTCCCGCCCCGAAACCGCGAAAAGCCCGCCGTGGCGCGGCCCGAGTACTCGATGGTTTGCCCCAAAACCGGCGCGGCCAGCAGCAGCGCCGGCACGGCCAACAGATAGTGTTTCATAAGAAATAATGCAGAAAATACCGCCTAGCCAGCCCCAGCCAGCGGCAGGGGGCGAAAGCTAGGCCGGCAGCGGTGAATGGCTAATGAGGCCCTGCTGACACCGCAAACTTCCGCACTACTGCGCGTTGCTAGCGCAGCTGCTGCTGCACCACGGGCAGCGCCAGGGTGGCCCATTGTTGCATCTGGCCAGCCGTATAGTGCAGGCCATCAGCCACAAACTGGCTGGCATGGCCGGCGGCGGCGCGCGTGAGCGGCGTGATGTCGACAAAGGCTACGTCGGCGTGCTGGCACTCCTCGTGGGCTGCCTGGTTGAACTGGTCGATTTCCTGGGCTATTTGGGTCAGGTCGCGGCCGGCGGCGAAGGGCGACTGCCCCCAATCGGGAATCGAGAGCACTACCACGTGCCGCGGCTGCCCGCCGGCAAAGGCCACGGCCGTGGCCAGCAGCGCCCGAAACTCCTGCCGGTACAGGGCCAGCGACTGGCCCCGGTACTGGTTGTTGACCCCAATCAGCAGCGACACCAACCCGTAGGTGCGGTGGTCGTGGGCCGCCCGAATGGCGTCTTGCAGCTCGGCGGTAGTCCAGCCGGTGCGAGCGATGATGGTAGGCGGGGCCAGCGGCAGGCCCTGCGCCTGGGCCATAGCGGCCAGCTGCACCGGCCAGCGGCCGGCTTCCGGCGCGCCTTCGCCGATGGTGTATGAATCGCCGAGGGCGAGGTAGGAAATGCCGGCAGCGGGGGCCGAAGGCGGGACGGTCATGGGCGGAACGAAGGTGGCGCAGCCGGGCAGCAGGCCGAGCAAAACAAGAACTAAAAAGCGCATAAGGTGGGTGCAGGGCCGCTAGTTTGGCACGGGCCGCCGCACCTACGCAGCCCGCCGCCCGGCCGGATTAAACGGCTACGGCCCCGGCGGTGGGGCGCGCGGGCTGCCGCAGCAGCTGCCAGGTGGCGCGCAGGCCCGCTACCCGGTACAGCTGCCACACGCTGCCCGCCAGTACCACGGCAAACATAGTAGCGATAACTCCCGGCCGGAAAGGCACGGTCGTGTGCTCGCTATTGGGCGGCAGCTGAAACCTGAAGACAACCTCCATATTCAGGAAATAGGCCGCCGAAAACAGGAAAAACAGGAAGTAGCGCCGCGTGAGCACCGCGTAGCTGCCCAGCAGCAGCAGCGCGGGGTGCCAGTAGCGCTCGTGCATCTGGGTATTGAAGAAGCAAAAAACCAGCGACACCAGCCCCATACTGAGCAGCACCAGCGCCTGGTCGGGGGTGCCAAACATGGTGCGGGTGCGCACCTTGTGCCAGGCCGTGAGGGCCAGGGGCAGCAGTATTATGGTAGCGGCCACCAAAAAGCTGCCCAGGCCCCACTGCTTGTAGGTGAGCCCCGCAAAGCGCAGCGCATCGGAGGTGCCGTAGGGTGGCAAAAACCACGCCCACAGGTTGAAGCAATTGACGCTGGCGTAGGGAAAATAGCCCACCGCGCTGGTCACGACGCCCAGCACCACCGGCAGCTTGCCCGCCACTATGTATGGCGCCAGTAGCAGCAGCTGCACGGCGGCGGCCAGCAGCAGGCCCTGGGCCAGGCGGCGCGGGGCCTGCCACCACTGCGGCACCCACAGCAGCCCCAGCGGCGGCAAAAAGATGATGCCCTGGCTTTTCATGTTAATAGCCAGCAAAAACAGCACCATGCTACTGGCCGTGCGCTGGCGTAGGGCCTGCACCACCGCCGCAAATACCAGGGTGCTCAGGATGGCATCGACCTGCTCCCAGGCCACGGTGTTGTAGAGGTAGCCCACGTTGAGCAAAAACAGCAGCGACAGCATAAACCGCTGGTTGCCATCGCCCCAGCCAAACCTGCGCACCGCCAGAATGGCCCCGGCAAAGTCGAAAAGCAGCGTAAGCAGCTTGAGCAAGTGACGGTAGCGAAAGATGCGGTCGGCATCGCCCACCAGCTTGCCGTAGGCAAAGAGCACGTACTGGTAGAGCGGGGTGTAGTTGTTGCCGTAGGCCTCGTAGCCGCGGGTGAGGCCGTGGCTACGCATGTACGTGGCCCACGAAACCCAGCACATCACGTCGCCCTCCAGGCCGGCGTGGGGCGTGAACAGCACCAGCGTAGTAAACAGCAGCAAGTACAGCAGCCAGTGCGCGCGGGCAGGATAAGCAGACGAGGAGTAATCAGGCAGCATTGGCAAAAGCAGGAAATTTGTAACCGGCAAAGCTAACGCGGCTACCTGCAAGGCATTGCCCTGGCCGCCGGCCGCCGGACGGCACTAACGCAAGACGGGTCATGCTGAACGCAGTGAAGCATCTCTACCGCACCACTTGATTTCGTTGAACGGTGCGATAGAGATGCTTCACTGCGTTCAGCATGACCCGTTTTTCTATACTTTTTACTTCAGCAAACAAGTCCCTACCCTATTGCCTGGGCGAGGTCCTCTATCAAATCCTCGGCATCCTCAATGCCCACGCTGAGGCGGATGAGCGAGTCGGAAAGGCCGGCTTTGCGGCGCTGCTCGGGCGGGATGCTGGCGTGCGTCATGGTGGCGGGGTGGCCGCTCAGGCTTTCCACGCCGCCCAGGCTTTCGGCCAGGGTGAAGAGCTGAAATTTTTCGAGCACCGCGATGGCGTCTTCCTGCCGGTCGCCTTTGAGCACGAAGGAAATCATGCCGCCAAAATCGCGCATCTGGCGGGCGGCCACGGTGTGGTTGGGGTGGGTTTCGAGGCCGGGCCAGTACACTTTTTCTACCTTGGGGTGCTGGCGCAGGTACTCGGCCACGGCGCGGCCGTTTTCGCAGTGGCGCTGCATGCGCAGGTGCAGGGTTTTGAGGCCGCGCAGCACCAAAAAGCAG
>JAKONR010000273.1 GCA_022701825.1 Hymenobacteraceae bacterium
GCGGGATATAGGCCGGGTCGTGCTGCAAGTCGCCGTCCATCGCGATGATGACTTCGCCCCGCGCCTGGGCGAAGCCGGCGCGCAGGCTCAGCGTCTGGCCGTAGTTGCCGGCCAGGTCGATGGCAACCAAATGGCGGTCGTGGGCGGCCAGCTCCTGCATGATGCGCCAGCTGTGGTCGCGGCTGCCGTCGTTGACTAGTATCAGCTCGTAGTCGTAGTTGTGCTCGGCCATCACGGCGGCCACGCGGCGCACGAGCTGGGCCACGGTTTCGGCTTCGTTGTAAAGCGGGGCCACCACGGAAATGAGGCCGGCAAAGGCCGTGTTGGCGGTGGGCGTAGCGAGCGGGGGCATGGGCATAAGTGCCGCAAAGGTACCGAGTAGTTGCGCGGACTTGCAGTCCGCGACCGGCTGGGGGCAGGCGTTGGGTGCCGGCCTGCCACTCGCGGACTACAAGTCCGCGCAACTGCGCGCCCCTGCGCTTATTCCGCGTTCGGCTTGAATGATTCCGCGCCCAGCCCCGTTTATCGGGCCGTAACTTTGTAGTCTATGCAATACCTGGAAGGCCGGCGCTACGTGGTGATGGCCATTTTTATGTTGGTGGGGCTGCTGTTTGCCGGGCGGCTCTTCTACCTGCAAGTACTCGACGATTCCTACAAGGCCGCCGCCGACCGCAACACCCTGCAACGCAAGGTGCAAATACCCTTTCGGGGCCTCATCTACGACCGGCGCGATTCGGTGCTGGTGCAAAACACGCCCGTGTACGACCTCGTAGTAGTGCCCCGCGAGGTCAAAAGCCTCGACTCGGCCAAGTTTTGCCGCGTCATGCAGCTCTCCATCGAAGACCTGCGCCTGGGGCTGCGCTTGGCCAAAAAGTATTCCCGCGTGAAGCCTTCGCCGCTGCTGCTCAACCTGAGCACCACCGAGCTGGCCTCGATTCAGGACTACCTCGATGACTTCCCCGGCTTTCATACCCAGATGCGGATGGCCCGCGCCTACAAAACCGAAAACCTGGCCCACGCCCTGGGCTACGTGGGCTCCATCACGCCGGCTTTCCTCGAAAAGCCGAAGTACGCCAAGTACCAGCCGGGCGAAAACGTGGGTATTTCGGGCCTCGAAGCCTACTACGAGCCCACCCTTATGGGCCAGCGCGGCGTGCAGTACCGCCTCGTCAACGTGCGTGGCATCGACAAAGGGCCGTTTCGCGGGGGCGAGTTTGATACCCTCGCGGTGGCGGGGCAAGACCTGCACCTGAGCATCGACGCCGAGCTGCAAGCCTACGGCGAAGAGCTGCTGGCCGGCCGCCGCGGCTACATCGTGGCCCTCGACCCGCGCACCGGCGAGCTGCTGTGCTTTGTGTCGGCTCCCCACTTTCAGCCGCAGGCGCTTACCGGCAAAGGCATGGGCAACCGCTACATGGATTTGCAGAACAATCCCAACCGCCCGCTCTTCGACCGCCCCTTGCAAGCCAAATACCCGCCCGGCTCGGTCTTTAAGCTGGTAAACGAGCTGGTAGCCATGCAGCTGGGGGCCGTGGGGCCGGGTACCGGCTTTCCCTGCAACTGGAGCCTGGTGAAATGCACGCACCGCCACGAATACCCCAGCAACGTCACGATTGCTATCAAAAACAGCTGCAACCCCTACTTCTACCAGGTGATGCATGCCGCCGTGCAGCGCCACCAGGTAGCCAATGCCTCCGAAGACCTGCATTTGGGCCTGGCGCAATGGAGTAAGCTGGTAAAATCGTTTGGCCTGGGCGATAAGCTGGGCGTGGACATGGGCCACGAGAACAGCGGCCTGATTCCGACACCCGAGCGCTACGACAAAAAATACAGCAAGCAGGTAGGGCAGGTGTCGGCCAAGCGCCGCTCGCGCAGCTACCGGGGCTGGAACTTCAAAACCATCTACTCGCTCAGCATCGGGCAGGGCGAAATCGAGCTCACCGGCCTGCAAACGGCCAACCTCATGGCCACCATCGCCAACCGGGGCTTTTACTACACGCCGCACTTTGTGCGCCACGTGGGCAAAGCCACGCAGCCGCTGCCCGAGTACCGGCAGCGCCACTACACGGGCGTCGATACCACGCTCTTCAAGTACATCATTCCCGGCATGTGCGAGGTGGTAGACGGGCGCGGCGGCACGGCTAGGCTGGCTTCGCTGCGGCAGTTCGGCATCGCGGTAGCGGGCAAAACCGGCACCGTGCAAAACTCGCAGGGCGACGACCACTCCACCTTCGCGGCTTTCGCCCCGGCCAACGACCCCAAGATTGCCATTGCCGTGTTTATCGAAAACGGCGGCTTTGGGGGCAGCGCCGCCGCCCCGGCCGCCGGCCTCATGATGGAAAAATACCTGCGCGGCAAGGTCGTGAACTACCATCACCGCATGGAAGATTGGATTAAGTACGGCAACCTCACCATCCACGCCAAGCATTAAGGCGCAAGGCGTTACCCGATTAATGTCTCCCACTACCGTTCGCTCTTCGCGCAGCATCGACTGGCCCACCGTGCTCATCTACGTGCTGCTGGTGGGCTTGGGCTGGGTGGCCGTGTACGCGGCCTCCTACTCGCCCGAGGCGCCCGCCGACCCCTTGCGCAATCTCAGCTTTTCGGAGCTGATGGCCTTCAACTGGTTTAAGCAGCTGCTCTGGATGGGCACTGCGCTGGTGCTCATCGTAATTCTGCTGGTCGTTGATTATAAAGCTTATGACACGCTGGCCTACGTGCTCTACGGCGGTATGATAGGGCTGCTGATACTCACCATCTTCATTGCCCGGCCCATTGCGGGCTCGCGCTCGTGGCTCGAATTGGGGCCGGTGCGCTTGCAGCCCGCCGAGTTTGCCAAGTTCACTTCGGCGCTGGCGGCCTCGCGCTTCATGGCGGGCATCAACTTGCGCTAGCAAAACTGGCGCGACCAGGCCGTGCTGGCCGGCCTCACGCTGCTGCCCGTGGCCCTCATTTTGGCCTCCAATGAAACGGGGCAGGCGCTGGTGTTCGCGGCGCTGCTGCTGGCGTTTTTCCGCGAGGGCATGTCGCCGCTGATATTGCTGCTGCTGGCGGCGGGCGGCGTCATTTTGCTGCTCACGCTGCTGGTGCCCAAGGTGTGGCTGCTGGGCGGCTTTACCGTGATTTTGGCGGGCGCGTTTCTGCTCAATTCCAAGCTCTGGCGCCACCACCTGCCCCTGAGCCTGAGCGTGTGGGCGGCCGTCATCGGTATGGTGCTGGGCGTCGATTTTTTTATCAACCACGTGCTGCAAGCCCACCAGCGCCAGCGCATCGAGATGCTCATCGACCCCGGCAAAGACCCGCTGGGCAAGGGCTGGAACGTGACCCAGAGCAAAATCGCCCTTGGCTCGGGCGGCTGGCTGGGCAAGGGCTTTCTCAACGGCACCCAAACCAAGTTCGACTTCGTGCCCGAGCAAAGCACCGACTTTATTTTCTGCACCGTGGGCGAGGAGTGGGGCTGGGCCGGCTGCCTGGTCGTCATCGCGTTGTTTATGACCCTGCTCTGGCGCATCCTGCTCGTGGCCGAGCGCCAAAAGTCGGTATTTGGGCGCACCTACGGCTACTGCGTGGCCAGCATCCTGTTCGTGCACTTCACCGTGAACCTGGGCATGACCATGGGCCTGATGCCAGTAGTGGGCATTCCGCTGCCGTTTTTTAGCTACGGCGGCTCGTCGCTGTGGTCGTTTACTATCTTGCTGTTCACGCTCTTAGCGCTCGATGCACACCGCAAGCAGGACTTGCTGCGGTAAGGGAGTGTAGGGTAAGCTTTAGCTTGCCGTTTCCACGGCTAGCAAGTTAAAGTCGGCACACTCGCCAGGTCCCCAAACGGCAAGCTAAAGCTTACCCTACACCCACCCACTGCCCCATCCGTCGAAGCAAAGCGGGAAACCGTCGAATTGGTACTATAGCGGGGACTGCGACCAGCCACATTTGTGTAGTTATCGCAAGCAAAAACCTCATTCCCCCGCTACCATGGAACGCAAGCACTTCCTCAAAAGCCTGCTGATGGGCGCCGCCTCGGCCCCGGCCCTGCTCTCGGCCTGCCACAAAGACGATGTTAGCCCCACCTCGTCGTCGGGCACCGGCACCACTACCACGCCCACGGGCGGCAGCAGCAGCACCAACTGCACCGTGGCCCCCACCGAAACCGAAGGGCCGTTCCCCACCAAAGTGCCGTCGTCGTATGTGCGCAGCGACATCACGGATGGCCGCTCGGGCTACAAATTGACCGCCAAAATCACCATCACCAGCAGCAGCGCCAGCTGCGCGGCCCTGGCCGGCGCGCTGGTCGATATCTGGCACTGCGACGCCGAGGGCAACTACTCGGAGTACGGCGGCAGCGGTATGCAAAGCACCAACTACACGGGCGTGCACTTCTTGCGCGGCCGCCAAACCACCGATGCGGCCGGCCTGGTCACGTTCACCAGCATCTTTCCCGGCTGGTACTCGGGCCGCGCCACGCACATCCACGTGCACGTCTACAACGCCAGCGGTACCTCGCTCAAAGTCACCCAAATCGCCTTCCCCGAGGGCACCGGCTCGGCCGTGGCCACCGTCAACGGCTACGCCAAAGGCTTGAGCGGCTACACCTACAACAAGTCCGACAACGTATTCAGCGACGACTCGGCGGGCATCGAAATCGCCACCGTCACGGGCAGCACCACGGCGGGTTTTGTGCTCACGATGAACATCGCGGTTTAATGGCTAATGTATTTATTAATAGCCTTTTGTAAAGTCAGCATTAACCATTAACAAATGTCCCGCCTCATCACGCTCGCCTACCGCAAGCTCATCGACGCCAACTCGGGCCGGCCCTGGGAGAAGCTGGTATTTGCCGACAGCTACCGCGAGTTCAGGATGCAGGCGCAGCTTTACAACCAGCAAGGACAGTACCGCACGTTTGGTGAGCTGCTGCACCACGTGCCGGGCGCCGATAAATTGCATTTTCTGGTGGGTGGCTCCATCGGCGGCTACGTGCAGCAGCTGGGTGGCCTGGTGCCCGACATCGTGAACAACGTGGGGCGCTATTTCTTGAAATTCACCCGCTACCAGTTCGAGCTGATAAACTCCGACCTGCACGACCCAAGCCGGCACCAGGTGGCCATCAATTTCTACGCCGAACCACTTATTTGGCACGACACCATCGCGCCCTACCTGCTGGTATCGGAGGCCGCCGCACCCGCCGAGGCCAGCGGCGAGGTGCTCACGCACCTGGTGCAGTTGCAGCCCTACCTCACCATTCACGCCCTGCGCCCGGCCGAGGCCGCCAGCTAAGATGATACCCCAAATCCCTGGCAAAATATACCTGGCCGACCAGCGCGGCGTGCTCGAAACCAGCCAGTTCCGCCGGCAAAGCACCTTCAGCTTCGGCGCTTTCCAAAGCGAGCACAAAGCGCCGTTCGGCCACCTTTACGGCCTGAATGAGGAAACCCTGGCTGGCGGCCACACGGTCGAGTTTTTAGTAGAATACGACTCGTACATCGTGCTGCTGCCCATCACCGGGGCGGTCGAGTTCAGCACGGGCGGCGGCACGCGGGGCACCGTGGAGGCCGAAGAAATAACGACCATTGCGGCACCCGTCGGCACCATGCTGGCCTTGCACAACCCTTTCGCCGACGAGCTGATTAGCTTTTTGCATATATGGGTGCGCGCTATCAAGCCGCTCACGCTGCCCGCCCCGGCGGTCGGTGTGAGGATGGCTTTTGACGCGCAAGCGCTGGAAAACCGCCTGTGCGAGCTGGTGAGCGCCCAGCCGCCAGCCGAGAGTGAAAGGCAGCAAAACCCGCCTTTTCGCCTCAGTTTGGGCCGCTTCATGGGGCGGCACGAAACGGTGTATAAAGTAGCGCCCGGCCACAGTTTGTTTGCCTTCATCATCGCCGGGGTCTTCGAGCTAGAAGGCCGCCTGCTGCACGAGAAAGATGGACTGGCGCTGTGGGATGTGGCGGAAGTGGAGCTGGAAGCGCTCAGCAACCACGCGCTGGTGCTGGCACTGGAGCTAACCTAGGAGCGGGGTCAAGCCCCGCCGCCCGTGTAGCACCGCCTGCGCCACCAGCGCCAGCGCCACCGTAAACACCGGCGTGAACAAATAGCCCATGCGCCCCAAATCGCCGGAAAGCAGCATGTGCACGGCCACTACGGCCAGCAGCGTGCCCTCGGCCCAGCCCAGCACCGGGGCCAACGCTCGCCGCCCGCCCGGCTGCACCAGCGCCACCAATACTGGCACTGTAAACAGCCCAAAAATGCTCAACAGCTCGCCCCAGCCTTTGGGCGAAACGGCGCGCCGCAACGAGTACATAATGTTTTCGACGTGCGAAAAGGCATTGCCCACCGCCTCAGTCGGGGCCGCGCCCGCCGCTTTATCTACAAAATAGTGCACCGCGCCCAGCGCCAGCAGCCCGCTTGCTAGCGCGGCCACCTGCCCCCGCCAGCCCAGCGCCCGCCGCCCAAACCACAT
>JAKONR010000276.1 GCA_022701825.1 Hymenobacteraceae bacterium
GTGAGCGAGCACTTCAACCCGGTCAACAACTTCAAGCCCATGCTGGAAAGCCGCGAGGGGCCGGAGACGTGCAACACCTACAACATGCTCAAGCTCAGTAAGCAGCTTTACCTGAGCAGCGGCGCCACGCGCTACCTCGACTACTACGAGCGGGCCACCTATAACCATATTTTGTCGAGCCAGCACCCCGGCCCGGCGGGCGGCTTCGTGTACTTCACGCCCATTCGGCCGCAGCACTACCGCGTGTATTCGTCGCCGCAGGAAAGCTTCTGGTGTTGCGTGGGCTCGGGCCTCGAAAACCACGGCAAGTACGGCGAGCTGGTGTACGCCCACCGCAAGGATAACGACTTGCTGGTAAACCTCTTCGTGCCTTCGCGCCTGAGTTGGCCCGAGGCCGGCCTGAGCCTGGAGCAAACCACGCGCCTGCCCTACGAAGAGCAAAGCACCCTGCGCCTCACCCTCCAAAAGCCCCGCCAGCTAGCCCTGCGCGTGCGCCGCCCGGCCTGGGTGCGCCCGGCCGAGTTTCGGCTGCTGCTAAACGGCCAGCCGGTGCCCACCGACACCACTGCGCAGGCCGGCTACGCCACCATCAGCCGCAAGTGGCGCACCGGCGACGTGCTGACGGTGGCCCTGCCGCAGCACACGCAGGTCGAGTACCTGCCCGACCACTCGCCCTGGGTGTCCTTCGTGCGCGGCCCCATCGTGCTGGCCGCCCGCACCGATACCACCGGCCTCACCGGCCTGCGCGCCGATGCCAGCCGCATGGGCCACGTGGCGCACGGCCCACTCATGCCCATCGAAAACACGCCCGTGCTGGTGGCCTCTTCGGCCGCCGACCTAGTGGCCGGCCTGCAACCCGTACCGGGCCGGCCGCTCACCTTCTCGGTAGCCAGCTTGGCCGAGGCTGGCCAGTCGGGCCAAACCGAGCTGGTGCCCTTCTACCAGGTCCACGATGCCCGCTACACGCTCTACTGGCCGGTAGCCACGCCCGCCGAGTTGGCCGCCCGCAAGGAAACCCTGCGCCGCGAAGACGCCGTCCGCCGCGCCCTGGCCGCCCGCACCGTCGACCAGGTGAGCCCCGGCGAGCAGCAGCCCGAGTCGGACCACGCCTACGAGGGCGAGCAGTCCAACGCCGGCACCTTCCGCGAGCGCCACTGGCGCGATGCTGCCCACTGGTTTAGCTACCGCCTGCAAAACTCCCAGCGCGAGGCCAAAACGCTGCGCCTGACCTATTTTGGTGGCGACAAAAACCGTTACTTCACCATCTTGGTCAACGGCCAGCCGCTGACCGAAGTGAAGCTGGATGGCAACCGGGGCCAAGACTTCTTCGAGGCCGACTACGAGCTGCCCGCAGCCGCCCGCAAAGCCACGACCCTCACCGTGAAGTTTGCCGCCGCTGCGGGCTCCACGGCGGGCGGGATTTACGACGTGCGGCTGCTGAAGTAGGGGAATGTCCTGTTCGAAACGTTAGCAATTAAACGCTCATCCTGTGCCTGCTACTCATAAAGTTCAGTTCTTGAAAGGCTGCCTAGTAGCCTGCGGAGTCCTTGGGCTGCTGGCTTGTCAGGCACAGTCAGCGCCGGCCGCTCCACCGACCCAAATTTTTGCCAGGGGCCGGAAGCTGACCTATCAGGTAAGCCGGGTAGCGGCGAGTAGCCAGCAGGCCCAATCTGATACGATGGTGCTCACCAGTTCTGGCCTCTACCAAGACCATACGGTTTACGGTTTTCCGACGGGCCACACTACGTTGCACATGGAGCTAATCGGCCTCAATTATAGCTACGGAACCCGCGCCTCCACCACTAGTTCTTCGGGGGTGCTCGAGCATGATTCACTTTTGTGGATGCACCCGCCCCGTGACGGAGTTTACCGCATTTTGGAGCTAAGTCCTTATCCTTACATCCAGTTGCCGGCCCGCGCCGGCCACCAGTGGACGTGGGATTTGGAGGTGGGCGACAATTGGAGCAGTCCCCAGTGGGCGACCTGGCGTGGGCTCATTACCATCCACACGCAGTACGAAACCGTGGGCCAGCAGGAGCTGAATACGCCCCTGGGCTTACTTCGCTGCTGGCTGGTGCGCGCCCGCGCTAGCAGTCCGGTGGGTGGTTCTACACTGGACCTCTGGTATCACCCGGCCTACGGGTTTGTGCAGCTGAAATACCGGGATATCAATAATAATCAACTCACTTTTAGCTTGCTGAGCGCGAGTGTAGAGCAACTGCCCGAGCCGGCTGGCGCGCTCCAGCCCTATCATTTCTCCTTGTCTAAAGACAGCTTGAGTAAGTAGCGCGTCCGCCTGCCTGCCGCACTTTAGCCATCACGTTGCTGGGCTAGCTGAAACTGCTGCCATTTTCACCTTTGAAAAACATACGAATACCAGCCGAAATACTATGCGAGTAACGAAGAACCTGCGCGCCGCCTTACTAGCCGGCCTAGCGCTAAGCGCAGCCTGCACTACCACGCGGCCCTTTGCCGTGTCGAGCAACCCCATTGGTACCAAAGTGGGCCGGGCCTCGTCCCAGGCCTTTTTGGGCGGCTTGCTTATCGGGGGCGATGCCTCCATTCAGGCGGCCGCCAAGCAGGGCGGCATCAGCCGCGTGGCGACAGTGGATGTAGAGACGGTAAACGTTTTCTACATTTTTATAAAGCGCACAACGGTAGTCACCGGCGAGTAGCTGATTTAACGCCCTGAGCTTAGCATGAAGAACACCCTACTAACCGCCGCCCTGCTGGCTGCCGGCCTCACCACCCACGCCCAGCAGTTCACGCCCGCCTTCCGCAACTGGGCCGCCACGCCGCCGCTGGGCTGGAACAGCTGGGACTGCTACGGCCCCACTGTGACCGAGGCCGAAACCAAGGCCAACGCCGACTACATGGCCAAAAACCTCAAAAGCAGCGGCTGGGAGTACGTGGTGGTTGATATCCGCTGGTACGTGGGCAACGACACGGCGCACGGCTACAACGAGAAAAACCCCGACTGGAACCTCGACGAGTACGGCCGCTTCGTGCCCGCGCCCAACCGGTTTCCGTCGGCGGCGGGCGGGCAGGGATTTAAGCCGCTGGCCGACTACCTGCACGGCAAGGGGCTGAAATTTGGCATCCACATCATGCGCGGGGTGCCGGTGCAGGCCGTGCTGCGCAAACTGCCCATCAAGGGCACGCAGCTCACGGCGGCCGACATTTATACCAAAGAGGGGCAGTGCAACTGGCTGCACGATATGTACACGGTGGTGCCCGACCGGCCCGGCGCGCAGGAGTACTACAACTCGCTGTTTGAGCTGTACGCCAGTTGGGGGCTTGATTTCGTGAAGATTGACGACCTCTCGGAGCCCTACCACGCGGGCGAGATTGAGCTGATTCGCAAGGCCATCGACCGCACGGGCCGCAACATCGTGCTCAGCATGTCGCCCGGCGAAACGCCCATTGCCGACG
>JAKONR010000279.1 GCA_022701825.1 Hymenobacteraceae bacterium
ACCGCGACCCCACCAGCCCCGACTACAACCAGACGGTGCGGCAGCGCGACATCGGCTCCAGCTTCAACCACGCCCGCAACGACCTCACGGCCCGCATCTTCACGGCCGAGCTGCGCGGCCGCTGGAACCCCGGCGGCGACCCGCTGGGCGCGCACACCCTCCGCTGGGGCGTGAAAACGGGCCGCGAAATTATCCACGACCAGCTCGACGAGTACAGCTTTGCCGACTCGGCCGACTACGTGCCCGACGCCCGCCGCACGCGCCTCGCCGCCGACCTCAGCCTCGAAAGCCAGCGCACCCAGGGCTACGTGCAGCACACCTGGCAAATCGACTCGCTCAAAACGCTCACCTACGGCCTGCGCGGGCATTATTGGTCGGTAAATCAGCAGTTTGTGCTGAGCCCGCGCCTCCAGTTCGCGGCCCGTGGCCGCCGCCACCCCGAGCGCAGCTGGAAGCTGGCGGCCGGCCTCTACGCCCAGCCGCCCTTTCACCGTGAGCTGCGCAACCAGGCCGGCCAGCTCAACCCCGAGTTGCGGGCACAAAAGTCGCTGCACTTCGTGGTGGGCCGCCAGATTGAGGTGCAGCTCATGCGCCGGCCGTTCCGCCTCAGCACCGAGGCGTATTACAAGTACCTCACCGACGTTATTCCCTACGAGGTCGACAACGTGCGCCTGCGCTACAACGCCACCAACCAGGCCACGGCCTACGCCGCCGGCCTCGAAGCCCGCCTCAGCGGCGAATTCGTGAAGGGCGTGGAGTCGTGGCTGAGCCTGGGCTTGCTCACGACCCGCGAAAAGGGCGATACCGTGGCCACCTACGACCCCAATACCGGCCGCCGCACCGGCTTCGAGACGCTGGGCTACGTCCGCCGCCCGCAGGACCAGCGCCTCACGGCCAGCATTTTCTTTCAGGACCACCTGCCCGACAACCCCTCGGTGCGCGGCTACGTGAACCTGGTGTTCGGTACCGGCCTGCCCTTCAGCCCGCCCGGCCTGCCGCAGTACCGGGGCGGCAGCGGCCTCACCGCCACCTACCAGCGCGTAGACATCGGCTTTTCCAAAGTGGTGAGCCTACGCACTACCGCCAAGCCCCACCCGTACTCGCTCGAAAGCCTCTGGCTGGGTTTGGAAATCCTCAACATCCTGGGGGCCAACAATGTGGCCGGCTACAGCTACTTGCAAGACGTGAATGGCCGCACCTACGGCGTGCCCAGCTACTTGTCGCAGCGCGTGGTGAATGCGCGGGTTATTGCCCGGTTTTGATGCTGTTTTCGGGCAACTGGTTCATTTTATCATAAAGCCACGATACAATGGAAAATACTCGGTTACGCAAAAACGATGTACTAGCTTCTAACCTTCTATTTGGCTTACTTGCCTTCGGAACAATCGTTACGTTTCTGAGGATAGTGGTATTTAAAGCAAATAATCCTTTTTTGGCGACCAAATATATAGGGTCAGTATTTATAGTTAGTATCTGGGTAGTAGGCTATATAATGACTATAGGTATTAATTATGCAATACGCTTAGGGAAGCGATGGGCAAAAATTTGGTTTCTAGTAACATTTGTCCTTAGTGTCTTATTTGCCTTATTTTATCATAGTCAATTGGTGCGTAGTTTACATACTGACCGATTGTATGTAGTAAACTACGTTGTTGGCTATGCCGTTCAGCTTTGGGTACTTATACTCTTATTTAGGAAGCGGCGGGTTGAATTAGTTCAGTAGAGAGTAATTTTTAACCTGCGTGCCATCGCGTAGTTATAGGCTTTCATTTTGTAGTTATATGAAGCGCCTGCTGCTACTCCCCGGCTACCTCGAAGACTCGACCATCTTCGACACCCTGCGGCCGTTGCTGCCGCCGGCCGCCGAGGTGCTGGCCATAGAGCTGGCGCCGGAGTTTGCGCAGTGGCGGCCGGCGGGCGCGACCAATGTTGTCACGTTTGCCCGGCACCTTAGGCAGCGCTACCACATCGGGCCGCAGGACGTGCTCATTGGCCACTCGATGGGCGGCTGGATTGCGGCCCACCTCAAGGCCCAGACCGGGGGTACGGCCATGCTGCTCAGCTCCTTCACCGACCCGCGCAAGGTAGTGGCCCGCGCTCGCAATCCGCTCTTGCTGGCGCTCTACGCCTGGTCGGGGCTAGGCCGCAGCCGCTGGCTGCGGGCGCGCGCCAAGCGCGACTACCGCTTCGACGAGTCGCGGGCGTTATTAGGGCAGCTGGCCGATGGCATGGCCCGGCACCCGCGCCGCTACGTGCACCGGCAGCTGCAAGTGCTGTTTGCGCCGGTGCCGCCGCTGCTGGTGCAGCCCGAGCTGCGCATGCACGCCTTGGCCGACAATGTGGTGCTGCCGCCGGATGAGGCGTTTGTGGAGATTCCGGGCGACCATTTCGCCCATTATTATTACCCGGAGTTGGTAGCGGCGGCGATTGAGCGGGTAGGGTAAGCTTTAGTTTGCCAGCGTTTGCGAAGCCACCCGGCCGCCCGGCAAGCTAAAGCTTACCCTACAGCATATCCTGCTTAATGCGCGGGTCAAACACAAAATCCGCCGTGCCCAGCAGCTTTATCTGCCCAAAATCGGGGTGGCTGGTGTTAATCAAGTAATTAGCCTCCGAAGTAATAATGGCCGATGGTACTTTCAGCACGGCGCTGCGGCGCAATTGGTACCACGCGCTCCCGATTTCCTGGCACTGCGGGTAGCTCGTGACCTGCTGCCAGTCGGCGGGTAGCATCGCGGTGGGTACTTCTTCGATGAGCACCTGGTCGGGGATTTCGAGCCGCATCAGCTTGAAGGGCGCTTGCAGGCCCTCGGCGCCCCGGTGCACCACGTTTTCGAGGCAGGCCAGCGAGGCGGTGGCCGCCGTGTAAATAATGTATTGCCCGGCCAGGTTCCAGCGGTTGGCCACGCCCGAGGCCGTCAGGCTTTGGGCATACCGCGGGGCCGAGATGCGAAAAACTTCCATTGGCTACAAAAATAGCCCGGCGCTAAAGTGGATTTGTTGAATGCTGAAATATCCTTACGCCAGGTCGCCGTAGGCAATGCGGGTGAGCTCGTCGGCCACCAAATCGATACCGCCACCGGTGTAAAACAAGTCAATCGGCAGCTTGCCGGCCAGGCCGTAGGCGGGCTTTTGCAGCCAGCGCGTGAAAGATTCCGCGTCGCCGAATACCTCGCGGCCTAGCTCGGCTACCTGCGCCAGCTTCAGCAATTGCTCGCTTTTGGGCGCGTCGAGCAGCTTGTCTTCCTGCTGGTAGTGGCGAAAGGTTTTGGGCGTAATGCCCAGAATATCGGCCATTTGGGTGGCGTCGAGCCCCAGATTGCTACTGATGGCCTGCGCCTTCACGGCGGGCAGCCCCTGCTGGGCCAGCAGCACCAGCCGCAGGGCATCGTGCGAGGCTTCGGGCGAGCCAAATAATTCCAGGATAAAAGCCGAAGCGGAGGCCGGCTTTCTGGTTTCGAAGGCAAACGGTACGACTTGCATGGCAGTGAGGGGGTAAGGAGCCGAAAACAAAGTACGGGAAATTTTTCCTTTAAACCGAGAAAATATTCTTTAAGTTTTGGTTAGTGTCTTCTACATCCAGCGCAGGCCGTATTCGCTGCTGGTTAGAGCGAGGTACCTCGCGGGTTAGCGCCCGCACCTTATTACTACAGCGAAAAGAAACCTGTAAAGCAGCCTTTTGAGCCCAGTCTAAAACCGAAAGCTGCTTTTGCAGGGTGGGATTTAGTCAATTTTGCCCGCGCCGCGCTACCTTTGCCCCACGATGACATTCTGCGCCCGCCTTTCTGCGTCTGCGTTTACCGCCTCTCTGGCCCCGCTTGCGGGCCAGGGCGCGGCCGTGCATCACCACCACCATCTGTAGGAGACCGGGCAACCGGGCTGGCCGCTACCCCGTAGCCGTGTTGCCAGCCGCTCGCGTCTCCACCTTCGCCGCGGCCGCTGGCCGGCAGTAGTTTTCACAGTCTGGGTTTTTCGACGGGCGGGCCGCTACCGGCCGCCGTTTTTGTTTGGCGGGGCTTTCGGGCCGCCGCCCGCTTTCTATCTAATGCTTCGCTTAGCCATTCAAAAGTCCGGCCGCCTGTCGGACGACTCGCTGCAACTCATCCGGGAGTGCGGCATCAGCTTCGTTTCGTCTTCCTATAAACTGAAGGTCG
>JAKONR010000316.1 GCA_022701825.1 Hymenobacteraceae bacterium
CCGGGCCAGGGCGCGCAGGGCGGTGTCGCGCACGGCGAGGCGCTCCACATCGGCAGCGGCCAGCTCAAGTAGGCGCGCAGGCACCACCGCGGGCAGCGCGCCGAGCTGCTGCATAGCCTGAAACAGGGCGGGCGTATCGCGCTGCTCGTCGTGGGTCACCTGCGTGAGTGTTTCGGCAAACAAGCGCTGCTGCTGCGCAGTCCAGCGGTAAAAACCGGTGAGTAAGGGCAGTACCAAGACTGTGCTGCCAGTCGCAAACCGCCCCTTATAGGCGCGCTGCCCCAAAAAGGGCGTTAGCAAGTCCTGCCGCCGCCGGTGCAAGTAGGTGTAAACGGGCGGCAGCGTCGCCGCGCTGGGGTCGCTTTCAAGCAGGGCCGGAATGAGCGCGGCGGCCTGGGCGGGCCGGTACTTAAGCAGCAGCCGCAACAGCTGCGACGCTACGTGGGCGTGCCGCGTGGCCAACACAAGACGCTCTAGCAGCCGGGCCAGCTCATCGAGCCCGCGCAGGCGGCGGCCCAGGGTTTGGGCCACTTGCACCAGCATGCCTTCCCGCTCGCGGGTGGCCCAGGCGTGCAGCACGGGCAGCAGCACGGGCATCATTCGCCGCACATCGGTGTCGGTCAGCCGGTCGCCCAGCAGGGCCAGGTATACCTGGCCGCGCGCTTTTACCAGGTCGCTTAGCCACGCCGCCGCCCACTGGGGGTGCCGCGGCACCTGCGCCACTACCAGGCGCTCGGCTTCGCTGGCGGTGGCCGGCGACAGGTCGGCGGCGTTGAGCGCATCGCGCAAAACCCGGCTTACTTCTTCTAAATGAGTGGCTTGCCAGCACGACGGGGGCAGGCCAGCCAGCGCCGCCAGCATGGCCTGGCGCACCGGGTCTTGCTCGTTGGCGCGGGCGCGCACTAGGGCCAGCGCGGCCGGCAGCTGGTCGCGGTGATAGCGGGCCACCCCGATTAGGGCGGCCAGCGCCACGGTGCGCAGCTCGGCATCGGGGTTGCGCACAAAGGGAGCGAGCACCGCCTGCGCCTCATGCCAGGGCAAAAAGGTGGCGTAGGGCAGCCGCGTGGCCGGCCGGGCGGCCAGCGCCGGCAGGGCCAGGTGGCGGCGGCCTTCGGCCTCGCGCACCTCGCGGGGCAGCAGCCCTACGAGCTGAATTGGCAGCCAGCCCTCGGCGTTGCGCCAGCCATTGCCGGCCACGCCAAACGCGGCGCGGCGCACCGCTGGCGGCACGCGGCGCAGCCAGGCTTCGCGGTTGGGTACCAAGCTGGGCCGGTATTGCAGCACCGCCAACAGCCAGGCTTCGGTGAGGCGGGAGGCTAGGTGGCTGATGTTGAGCCGGACGGCTGCGCCGTCTTCGTGCGCCAGCAGCAACTCTGCTACCTCGTTGGGGCGGCGCTGGGCCACGGGGTGCAGGTCAATGCGGGCCGGGGGCTCGTGGCGCAGCTGCTCACGTACCAGGGCCAGGGCGTGGTCGGGCTGGCGCTTGGCTAGGGCGGGCAGCACCGCATTCAGGTGGGCTAGCAGGCGCGCATCGGGGGCGGTTTGGGCCTGCTGCTGCGCACGCAGCTGCGCAAACGCGACGGCGGGGTGGTACTTGGCCAGCCGCACCCAATCGACGGTACCCCAGCGCGGCAGCACCGCGGCCAGGTATTGTTCGACGGTGGCCTGGGTGCCCAAAAACAGGAATTGCGCCAGCCGCTCGTCGGCGCTCGCCGCCAGCTCGGCCAGCCACGCATCCACGACCTCGGGCCGCCCCCGCTGCCACAGGGTGCGCAGCAGCACCAGCTGGGCTTTGCGCGGGAGCGTGGCCAGCGCCGCCCGCACCTGCTCATCAGAGCAGATTTTGGCTACCATGCTGAGGGCCAAGCCGCGCAGCAGCCGCGACGGCCCGGCCAGCGCCGCCAGCACCAGCGCCCCATCGCGGCTGCCGTAGCAGGCCAGCAGCGCCAGCTGGCGCTCGTAGAAGCCTTCGGCGGCGGCCAGCGCTTGCAGCAGGGCCGCGGCGGCGGCATCGGTGCGGGCGCGCCGCCCCAGGGCCACCAGCTGCTTCACCCGGTTGTCGTAGGAGGTGGTTTCCAGGTCGGCTAAGAGCGTGGCAGTGGTCATACAGTGGGAATTAGGCTGTTTCGGAAGGCATTAAAACAACGCCCGTCATGCGGCGCGCAACGAAGCATCTCGTGCGCACCGTTGCTTACGCAAGGAGATACTGCGCCACGCGCGATGCTTCGCTGCACTCGGCATGACGGGCGTTGTTCTTGGGCGTTGGGACTGCCTAACTGGCTTTCTGCTTATGAGTTGCGCGCTACCACCGTGCCCAGCAGCTGGGCCAGTTGGCCATCCAGCTTGGTGAGCTCGTTGTAGCGCAGCAGCACATCCAGCTGCTCGTTGCTGTCGAGCTGCGCGTCTTGCAGCTGGGTTAGGCACTGCTGGCGCTCGCGCTGCACGTGGCATTTGTTGAGGCGCAGAATAGCGTTATCACATGCTAACTGAATGAGATTTAACTCGGTGGGCACGTAGATGTCCTTGATGCGCCAGTTGGGACTGAGGTCGTAGCGCTCGGTAGCAAAGTCGGCCAGCAGGCTCCGAATGGCCGCGTCTTCGTGGTGCGCCAGCCGGCGCATGTCGGGCAGCTGGCCTTGCAGGAAGTTTTCGCGGCACTCGCCCCACAGCTGGGCATAGAGCGGCGTGCGCAGCGGCGTGCCTTCGAGCTGGCTCAGCAGGTAGTGCGCCACCGACACGTCGGGTTGCAGTTCGTGGGCGCCGTAGAGCACCAGCAGGCGCAGCACGGCCTGCTCGCACTGCATCAGCACGTCGAGCGGCTCGGCCAGGGCGTGCGGGTCGGCGGTGGGGCCGGCGAGCTGCGCCTTCTCCTCTTCCGAGCCGTGGATGGAGCCGTACATGGCCATCTCAATCTCTTCCTCGGGCGTGAGCTCGTGGTGGACGGGGGCGGCCGGGGCGCTGGGTTTTGAGGTGGGCGGGGCGGGCGTGCTGGGGGGCGGCGAGCTGCTGCGGCCGGCGGCCGGGGTTTTGAGCAGCTTGTTATATTCGGTGATAATCACCTGCTCATCAAAGCCGAACACGCTGGCCGTTTGCTGCAAAAACACCTGGCGCTTGAGGCCGTCGGGCACTTTGGCAATACTTTGGAGCACTTCCCGAATGGCCTCGGCCTTCTTCACCGGGTCGGCGCTGGCTTCGCGGGCTACGAGCGTGGTTTTGAAGGCGATGAAGTCCTGGCTCTGGCCTTCGACGTAGTCGGCAAAGCGCTGGTCGCCCACCTTGCGGATGTAGCTGTCGGGGTCGTCGCCGTCGGGAAAGAGCACCACACGCACGTTCAGGCCGCCTTCGAGTAGCAGGTCAATACCTCTGAGCGAGGCTTTTATGCCCGCCGCGTCGCCGTCGTAGAGCACCGTCACGTTGTCGGTGTAGCGCTTGATGAGCCGAATCTGGCCCTCGGTGAGCGAGGTACCCGACGAGGCTACCACGTTCTTAATGCCGCCCTGGTGCAAGCTCAGCACGTCGAGGTAGCCCTCCACGAGGTAGCACAGCTCCTCCTGCCGAATGGGCTGCCTTGCTTGGAATAACCCATACAGCACGTCCGACTTGTGGTAGATGTCCGAGTCGGGCGAGTTGAGGTACTTCGCCATCTTGTCGTCGCGCTTCAGCGTGCGCGCCCCGAAGCCCACCACGCGCCCGCTCACGTTGTGAATCGGGAACATCACGCGGCCCCGAAAGCGGTCGTAGCGGCGGCCGGTGTCGTGGCCCTGGTCGTCTTCGCGCTTGATGACGAGGCCGGTTTTCTCCAG
>JAKONR010000366.1 GCA_022701825.1 Hymenobacteraceae bacterium
CGCACGTTTTCGCCGTGGGCGATGAAGGGGCTGCCGTAGCCGTCGAGGTCTTTCACCTCGTTGCGCAGCAGCGTCAGGTTGCCGTTGGCCTGGTACTTAAACTCGCCCACCTGGCCGTTGTAGCCCAGGCTCAGTTCCAGGCCTTTGTTGAGCACGGTGCCCACGTTGGAGGTCGGGCCCTCCCCTACCCCACTGCTGGGGTTGGGGGCCACCGGCAGGATGAGGCCACGTGTGTATTTCTGGAAATAATCGACCGTGAAGGTGAGGCGGTCGTTGAGCACGCTCATGTCGAGGCCGAGGTCAAACGTCTCCGAACGCTCCCATTTCAGGCTGGGGTTCGACTGCTTGTTGAGGTAGTAGCCGTTGGTATAGGTCGGGTTGCTGCCCAGGTAGGACTGCCCCACCACCAGCGGCACGTTGTAGGCGTAGTAGTCAACCGACTGAATATTACCAATCTGCCCCCACGAAGCACGTAGTTTCAAGGTCTGGAACACGCGGTTGCCGATGAACGACTCCGACGACAATTTCCAGGCCCCCGACACGGCCGGGAAGTAGTCGGCGTTGTAGGTGGCGAGGCGCGAGGTGCGGTCGCGGCGCACGCTGCCGCTCACGAAATAGCGGTCGTCGTAGCTGTAGGTGAGGCGGCCAATAGCCGAGGTCAGGGCATCCTGGTACACGCCGCTGCTGGGGCGCACCACGGCCTCCTTGGCATTGCCGAGGTATTGGTACCAGCTGTCTTCGCGGTCAAAATTCTGCACCTGTACCGACGACGACTCGTAATTGGTGTGCTGGGCCGAGTACACGGCCGTGAGGTCGAGCACGTGCTTACCGAAGTTCTTGACGTAGCTAGCCTGGTTGTCCCAAATCCACTTATCGCGGCTTTCCTGGCTCTGAGTCAAGTAGTTCATGGTGTTGGAGCGGCCGGGCTCCGGGATGCGCGGGTCGAAGCGCTTGTAGCTGTTACGCAGCAAATCGAGGCTGAAGCTGCTGCGCAGGCGCAGGCCATCCAGCGGCCGGTACTCGAGGTAGCCGATGCCGTTCAGGTTGAGGCTGGGGCTGGTGATGGTGGGGCGCAGCAGCAGCGCCACCGGGTTGTACACGTCGCCATAGGCGCCGGCAAACTGAAACGCCGGGTCGGGCGACATCGGCGTGACGCCGCCAAACGTACCATCCGCGTTATACACTGGCGCGGCCGAGGGCATGTAAATGGCGTTGATAATGGCCCCTGAGTACGAGCTGGACGTGTTGGCCCCCTGGCCGCTGGTCTGGTTGAGGTACACGTTCTGGCCCACCGTCACCTTGCTGCCGAGGTCGTAGTCCGACTTGAGGCGCAGGGTGTAGCGCTTGAGCTGGGTGCCGATGAGCAGGCCCTCGCGGTCGTGGTAGCCGAAGGAAGCTAGGTAGTGGCCGGTGCCGCTGCCGCCGCTCACGCTGGCATTTAGATTATAAATGCTGCCGGTGCGGAAAATCTCGTTTATCCAGTTGGTGCGCGTGGTTTGGCCCCAGGGGTTTTTGGTGGCGTCGTGGGCGTCGGGGCGGGCGCGGCCGTCGTTGTCGGCGGCCTTGTTGTAGGCGGCGGACTGCTGAGCAGCATTCAGCGCCTGCGGCAGCTTGTATGCCGACTGCCAGCCCTGGTAGGTGTCGATGGTAACGTGCGGCGCACCCTCGCGACCGGCCTTGGTTGTTATCACAATCACGCCCGAAGCGGCCTGCGCACCGTAGATGGCGGCCGCGGCGGCGTCTTTCAAGACCGTCATACTGGCGATGTCGTTGGGGTTCAGCGGCCCGCCGTAGTAGGGCATGCCATCGACCACGTAGAGCGGGGCTTCGGCATTAACCGAGCCCGCCCCCCGGATAACCACGCTGGCCGTGGCCGTGGGGTCGCCGCTGTTTTGTTGCACCGTCACGCCGGTCAGGTTGCCTTGCAGCATATCCTGCACGTTGGTGATGGGGCGGCTGGCCTGCTTTTCGGCATTGGGCAGCGAGGCCACGGCCGTGGTCAGGTTGTCGCGCTTGGCCGTGCCGTAGCCGATAACCACTACGTCGCTAAGCCCTTGCGGCGAAGCCCTGAGCATGACGACCAAATCCGTTTGGCCGTTGTAAATAACCTCTTGGCTAGCGTAGCCCACGAAGGAAACCATGAGCACTACGGCCTTATCGGCGGGCACGTCGAGCTGAAACTTGCCACTGGCATCCGTGGCCGTGCCAATGCTGGTACCTTTCAGCACTACCGTGGCACCCGGAATGGGCTGGCCGGCGGCATCGCGCACGGTGCCCGAAACGGGCTGGGCAGCGAGCTGCGCGGCAGCTAGCGAGTGGGCCGGGCGGGCGGCCAGGGTTGTCGCCGGGGCCCCAAAAGCCGCCGCGCCCAGGGCCAGGGCCACGGGATAGGCGTGCGGGTTCAACAAGCGGCGGCGTAGGAGTTGAGATGCAGTCAAGGTGAGCTAAAAAAGAGTGATAAAAGCAGTGCGAAACCCCTGTTTTTGGGCGTGAGCGTACCAGCCGCTCCACTAGAGCGGGTAGCCAAAAACCCGGAGTAGCATGGGCCACCGACCAGCCAGGGCCTAGGTCAGCGCGAAGGATGCGATAGAGCAGAAACGTAGCGCATTAATCACCAGCAAGTATGCGGCTTTGTGCGGTACAAAGGTCCGGCGGGGCTGTTGGCGTTATATTTTTCAAAGATTAACTTTCCATTAAGGCGGAGCTTATTACTGGATTAGCTATGCCAGCGCGTTGCGCGGACGTTGTAGTCCGCGTCCAAGCAGGTGCGGCCGCGGGCTGGAAAGTTCGCGCAACAGCCCGCCCGCGCAGGTTAGGCCCGGAAACATTCGCCCGCTGGTAGTGCTTTAGCTTAATCCTGAACGGGCAGATTGCCGAGGTCGCTTGCAACGCGGGCGCGTTTTGCGTCATCAATGCCTTGCTGCGCGGCGTATCTTTGAACCCGTTTCGCCGAAAGCAGCTTCTTACTGCTTGCGTTTAGCTCGATTGACCCAATGCCGGAAATAGCCTGCTCCTTTTGTAATAAGCCCAAGCGCGATGTCGCGGTGATGATTTCGGGCATCAATGCCCACATCTGCGAGAAGTGCGTGGCGCAGGCCCAGCACATTCTGGCCGAGGAAACCAAGCTGCAAGCCGA
>JAKONR010000368.1 GCA_022701825.1 Hymenobacteraceae bacterium
GCTGCCCGGCTGTACGTAAAAGAACCGTGCCTGGCCGCTTCGAACCCTCAAAAGTACGGCCCATTCTGGCTCGCCGCTACTCCTTTTTATGCTGAATCACGCTTCCCGCCTCGCCGCCTTCGCGGCCCTGGGCCAACGCCTCGCCGCCCTCACCGACGATGAGCTGACCGACCTCGCCGCCCGCGCCCGCAACCGCAACGGCTGGTTTGACCTGCCCAACGTGCGCACCGCCATCGCCGGCATCGCCCACCAACTCGAAGAGCCCAAGCTTTCGCAATGGGCTGGCCGCTACCCCGCCGAGCCCGCGCAGCCCCGCCAGGTGGGCGTGGTGATGGCCGGCAACATCCCGCTCGTGGGTTTCCACGACATGCTGTGCGTGCTGCTGAGCGGCCACACGCTGCTGGCCAAGCCCAGCAAGGACGACACGGTACTCATGCTGTGGATTGCCAAGGAGTTAACTAACATTGAGCCCGCCTTTACGGAGCGCATCCACTTCGTAGAGCGCCTCAACGCGGCCGATGCCTTCATCGCCACCGGCTCGGACAATACGGCCCGCTACTTCGAATATTATTTCAAAACTAAGCCCCACCTCATCCGGCGCAACCGCACCAGCCTGGGCATCCTCACGGGCCGCGAAACGGCCGACGAGCTGACCGCGCTCGGCCCCGATATCTTCCAGTACTACGGCCTGGGCTGCCGCAACGTGAGCAAGCTCTACGTGCCCGAGGGCTACGACTTCGTGTCCCTGCTCGACGCCCTCCAGCCCTGGCATTCAGTCCTTAACCACCACAAGTACCAGAACAACTACGACTACAACAAGAGCATCTTGCTGGTCAATGCCGTGCCGCATTTCGACAACGGCTTCCTGCTGCTCACCGCGCGCGAGGCACCCGTGTCGCCCATTTCGGTGGTGCACTACGGCACCTACACCCAGGAAATTGACCTGCTCGACCAGCTCACCAACGTGGCCGCCCAAACGCAGTGCCTCGTGTCGGCGGGCGGGCGCTACGCGGGCTCGTTTCCTTTCGGCCAGGCCCAATACCCCGGCGTGGCCGACTACGCCGATGGCATCGACACGATGGAGTTTTTGGCAGCTGAGGTGTAAAAGCAGCTGGGCATTTATGAACTTTTGATGAACATTTTTTAATCAAAATTCATTGCCCCCACGTATGCCCGTTTGTAAGTTGCGCCATCAAGTTACCTGCGCTACCGCTGGCCCAAACTGGCTGCTGGGAGGCCCTTTAGCCAACGGCGCGCTTCACTCTTCCCTTACGCCCAACTATGTTCTACCTTCCCACCGACGAAGCGGTCGAAACCATTGACCGCGAACAGCTAACGCAACTAGAGTTCGTGCACGACGATGTGCTGGCCCAGCACCCCGAGGCGCAGCAGCGCCGCCGTGCCGATGCCGAGCGCGCCGCCCGCCTCACCAACGCCAACCATACCAAGAGCACCATTTTCTTTCGCACCGCCGACGGTCATACCAAGCGCGTGCGTGCCATGGTCCTCACCGCTCATTCCCAATACCTCACCCTAAAGGGCGACATCAACCTGCCCCTGCGCTCGGTGCTGGGCTTCGAGCTTTGACCACAGCCTCCAACGAGCTAAATAGACTGCGCAGGTACGCCCGCTGCGCAATCTATTTAGCTGGTTAGAAGCTGCGGTCAATCAGTGGTTTAGACAAGGGCCAGGGTGCGGGCGATGAGGCGGTCCACGATATCGCCCGCGTCTTTGGCAAATTCGCCGGTAGCACGGTTGGCCACGATGGCATTGAGGCTGAGCACCTCGTGGCCCAAAAGCTGCCCAAGAGCATAGTAGCCAGCAGTTTCCATCTCGAAGTTGCTGAGGCGGAAATCGCCCTCGGGGCTTTGGTGGCGGAAGCTTTGGAGGCGCTGCATGTAGTCGGGCTGGCGCAGGTCGAGGCGCAGGCGGCGGCCCTGCGGGCCGTAAAAGCCGGGGCAGGTCACGGTGTTGCCGATGAGCAGGTCGGCGGCCAGCTGCTCGCGCAGCAGGTCGGAGCCGCGCACCACGTAGGGCGCGAAGGGCAGTTGCAGGGTTTTTTGCAGGTCTTGGGCTACTTGGGTTTCGAGGCCGGTTTCCATGAAAGGGTAAAACTGCATCAGGCTATCCAAGCCCACGGCGTGCTGGGTGGCCAGCAGCGCGCCCACCGGCACATCGGGCTGGAGGCTGCCGCTGGTGCCCAGCCGGATGATGCGCAAACTCAGGCGCTCCTCGTGCGGGCGCACGGTGCGCGACATAAAATCGATGTTCACCAGCGCATCGAGCTCGTTCATCACGATATCGATGTTGTCGGTGCCCATGCCAGTACTCAGCACCGTAAGGCGCTTGCCGCGGTAGTAGCCCACGTGCGTCACAAACTCGCGGTGCGTGCCCTCAAACTCGATGGAATCGAAATGCCGGCTCACCTGCGCCACCCGCGCCGGGTCGCCCACCGTCAGAATGGTATCAGAAATGTGGTCGGGCAGCAGATTCAGGTGGTAAATCGTGCCGTCGGCGTTCAGAATAAGTTCGGATTCGGGAATCATACAGCGTGTAGGGTAAGCTTTAGCTTGCCAGTAATTAAAGGAAGTAAGAGATGGTTGTACTGGCAAGCTAAAGCTTACCCTACATTTCCTCGATACGATGCCAGCCCCTGCGCGGGCGTGTAGTGGTTGCTAATTTTCGGATACGTGCCCGTGCCGTCATACGGCCGCTTGTCGGGGTGCTCGGCGCAGGCCGCCGAGCAGGCGCCGGCCAGCAGTTCGCCGCAGCTTTCGCAGAGCGGCAGGTGGGCGTTGCAGTGCGGGTTGGCGCAGTTGATGAGGCGGGGCGAGGGCTGCTGGCAGTGGTGGCAGCGCGAAATCACGGTGGGGTTCACCGTGTTCACGTCGACCGCCACGCGGCCATCAAACACATAGCACTGGCCATCAAAGTCTTCGCCGCCTACCTCGTGGCCGTACTTGATGATGCCGCCGTGCAGCTGGTACACGTTTTCGAAGCCCTGCTCCAAGAGGAAAGCGCTGGCTTTTTCGCACTTCACGCCACCGGTGCAGTAGGTCAGAATTTTCTTATCCTTGAACTCCTGCAAGCGCTCGACGCGCTCGGGAAAGTCGCGGAAGTTCTCGATATCCAGCGTCACGGCGTTTTTGAAGCGGCCGAGATTATACTCGTAGTCCGAGCGCACGTCCACCACCACCACGTCGTCACGGTCTTTCAAGTCCTTGAACTCCTGCGGGGTAAGGTGCTGCCCGGTGCGCTCGTGGGGCCGCACGTGGCGCAGGCTGCTGTGCACAATCTCGTCTTTCAGGCGCACGTGCAGCTTCTGAAACGTGTGTGCTTCGACTTCGTCAATCTTAAACTCCAGCGCCGCGAAGCGCGGGTCGGTCTTCACGGCGGCCATGTAGGCGGCGCAGGCCGCGCGGGTGCCCGATACGGTGCCATTCAGGCCCTCGGCCGCCACAATGATGCGCCCGCGCAAGTCCAGGCTGAGGCACAGGCGATGGTGCTCGTCGCGAAATTGCTCGGGGTCCTCTAAAGGCGTATAGCAGTAATAAAGAAGGACTTGGTACATTGTTGTAATTAAAAATTATGAATTAAAAATTATGAATTTATTCTTCGGGCACCTGCATGGCGAGAAGCAATTTTCAACTCATAATTTTTAATTTTTAATTTAAACTTGCTTGGCGGGGTTGCCAAATACCGTTTGGCCATTGGGCACGTCGGCCACGACGACCGAGCCAGCGCCCACGCGGGCTTTGTCGCCTACTTTCACACCGGCCACCAGCACCGCGCCGGCCCCGACGAAAGCCCCGGCCCCTACCGAAGCACCAACCCCGATTTGGGCGCCGCTGCCTAGCTGCGAATAATCACCTATCGTGGCCTGGCCTTCGACTACCGCGTTGGGGCCGACCAAGATACCGTCGCCGAGCTTGGCGGTGGCGGCCACTACCGCGTTGGGGCCTACGTAGTTGCCGTGGCCCAGCTCGGCATGGGGCGATACGCTGGCGCGCTGGTGAATGCTATTGACGGGCACTACTTCGTAGTCGTCGCGCAGCATTTTGGTGAGGCTGCGGCGGCTGGCAGTGTCTTCGGTGGCCACGAATACCTCACACTTTTTGCCGATGAGTTTGAGCAGCTCGCCGTCGTCGGTGTTGCCCATCACGGGCACGTCGAGCAGCTCGGTGCTGTGCAGTTTGGGGTCGTCGTCGAGAATGCAGTACACGACGACATCGTTGGAGAGAAACGCATCCAGGGCGGCCGTGCCGACAGCCTGCGCGCCGAGAATGATAACGGGGTTTTCCATAAAAAGCAAAGTTACGACAGCGGTAAACGAGTAGCCGCGTAGGTGAGGACGGCAGCAGCCAGCAGCGAACCAGTATTTCTGGCCACGTGCTTCGCCGCTTTAGAGAACAAATTAGCGGGCTATTTTGACTTCCTCCCGATGCGCATTTGTGCATTCAGGCCTTGCAAGCTTAGCCAGAGCAGCCACGGCAGCACAATGGCGCGGTAGCGATGCAGCGTGCCGAGGTTGGGCGTGCTCAGGCCGACGAGGCCGGCCAAAACCAGGCAGTACAGCAGCAGCGCCAGCACTAGCCCGGCCGGGAGCCGGCCCGGCTGGCCGCGCACCACGTTCCAGGCAGCAGTAGCCAGTAGGCAGAGCAACAAGAGGTTTTCGAGCCCGGCCGCCACGTAGAGCGGCGCGGCCGACTCGCCCAGCCAGGGCCGGGCTAGGGCCTGAAAAGCCGCCAACGGGAAGTAGCTAGCCATGCTGCCCAGCGTCGGCCGCAAGCCCACGAACGCGAGATGCGGGCGCCCGCTTGAGGTAGCGAGGCCGTGTAAATAATTCTGCCACAATTGGCTGGTTATGAAGCCGCGCGACACCGGCTCGCCGCCTACGGCCACCACCAGCAGGCCTGCCAGGCCCAGCCCACTCGCCAGGGCCAGCAGTTGCCAGCGCCAGCCGGCCGGCAGCCAGCCGCGCCGCGTGGCCAGCGTGGTGCCCGCCAGCGCCAGCAGGCAGCCCAGCAGCGGCAGAGCGAAGAAATACCGCATCCGCAGGTGCAGCCACGCCAAAAAGCCCAGCAGCAGCCAGCTACCCAGGCGCGGCCAGCGCCCGCCGGGCCCGGCACTATATAATCTATTCAATACCAATGCCGTAAGGGCCGCGGCGCTACCAAGTAGCAGCGCCTCTTTGGTGATGCCCGCCGCCCACCACACCACCGAAGGCCACAGCAGAAACGCCACCGCGCCCGCCTCTGCCGGCGCGGCCGGGAACAGGCGCGCCAACGTGCGCACCAGCACCCAGCAGCCCACGAAGCAGAAAAGGCTCAAGTAGACGCCATTCAGCCACTCGCTACCTAGCGAGGCTAAATTGAGCAGGCTGAGTATCTTAATGGTGAACAGGGTATTAGACCATTGGTAACTATCCAGCACCTGCACCCCGGCACGTAGTTCGTGGCCTTGCCAAAGCGCCCAGGCCGCGCCGGGCCGCGCCCAGAATTGCGCCGTGAGGGCCTGCCCCCAAAAGCTCATCAGGCGGCCATCGGGGCCGTGGGAAAACACGCCGGCTGCCAGGCGCAAGACCAGCGCGGGCAGCAGCCAGCGGCGCAGGCCGGGCGCAGCGCGGCGATATTCGGCCCGCAGCCAGCCAGTCAGCCCGACCAACAGCCACGTATTCAGCAGCAGTGCTACAACTACTTTCATCGACTGATGCGCAGCGGTGCGGGCGCCCCCCCCACCAGCCGCGCCCCAATGGCGCAGTGCAGGCAGCGCCGGGGCGCGCAATAGCCTTTGTGCAGCGCCAGCAGCCCTTGCGAGTCGGCGTCGGTGCGGTGCTCGAAGCCTAATTCCTGGTACAGGTCGGTGTACTGGTTGTGCTCGGCGGGCAGGTAACTCAGCAGGCCGACACTGCTCTCGACCAGCTCGGGCTGCCCCGTGTGGCGGGCGTAGGCCACGCGCAGCGGTACCACTACATTGATGATTAACAGCTCGATGCTGCTCTTGCCCAGCCCCGGCACCTTACCCGGCCGCCCCGGCCGAAAGTGCGTTTGCCAATACGCGGGGGCAGGCGCCCCGGCAAAAAACTCGGTCAGCGCGGCCACGCTCTGCGCCGTGAGCAGAGCGTCGAACAGCGCCGGGCGGCGGTGCAGCAGCCCCACCAGCTGCCCCAGCCGCACGGCTGGGAAGTTGGCGGGCCGCAGCCGCAGGTAGTTCCACTCGTGGGTGGCCAGGGCCGCCGCGCCCAGGCCGTACTTATGGCGCAAAAACTCGTGCTCCTGCCGCCGGTCGGCCAGGTAGTCGTCGCCGGCCGTTTCGTCGTTCTCCGCCAAAAAGCCGGCCTGGCCGAACAGCAGCGCTTCGAGCTGGCGCGCGTCGTGGCGGTGGCGGCGCAGCACGGGCAGCGGCACGGCCTTGGCGAGGCGGGCCAGCGGCTCGCTGTTTTTCTGGAAGCCAAACGCCGCCATGAGGGCGTGGTAGGCGGTGGCTTCCCAGTCGTCGCCGAGGTGCTGGTGCAGGGTGGCCAGGGCGTCGGCTTTTTGCTCCACGCGCTCAAGCAGGGCGCGCTCGGTCATCATCGTGCGCACCAGCATGGGCACCTGGGGCAGCAGCGGCGCGCAGGGCAGCGCGGCGGCGGGCGGGGCCGCTACCAGGGCTTCGTAGCGGGCCAGCAGGTCGGGCGCGAGGCGCGGGGCTAGCGCCAGCGCCGGTATGAGGCTGCCGTTGGTACGCCGCACGTCGGCATCGGCCTGGTGCACTACGTGCAAGATTACCTGGTCGTACTTTTTGTCGGTCTGGTGGTTGTGGCGCTGCCAATCGCTGGCCCGCAGGTGAATCTCGACCGCCCCGTTCCACTCCACGTCGCCGAGGCGCAGGCGGGCGTTGAGGAAATCGGGGCCCGCGTCGGCATTGCGCTGGCCGGGGCGCAGCACCTGGATTTCCTCGCCGCCCGTGGTGCGCAGGCCGGCCTTGTCGAAGTACTGGTGCTGCCAGACGTAGTGTAGGAAATCTTCGCGCATGGAAATGTAGGGTAAGCTTTAGCTTGCCGTAAATAAACCAGCCAGCCCGCACAACCGCCGTGGATGTGGCAAAAAAAACGGCCCATTCTTCCTGAATGGGCCGTTTTTTAGCTTACGTGGCGAGCAAACGCTTACCGCCCACTCAGCGCAAATCCACGGTTTTCACGCCGGGGTGCGCCGCCTTGTTAAAGGCAAACGTGGTGGCCGTGACGGGCACGTTGGGCTTGAAATTCTTGAGGGTGAACGTAGTGCGGGTGCCATTTTTCTTGAACGTCTTCACGCTCTTGATAGACTTATCGGCCTGGCTCACTAGTATTTGTACTTTGAATACGTCGTTAGCCTTGTTTTCGGGCGTCAGCTCAATCTGGTCGTAAGTTACGCCCCCTTCTTTTACGGGCTTGAGCAGCTGGTACTTGTAGCCCTTCTTGTACATGGTGTACATCTGGGCCGGCGACATGTCCTGGTTGGTCGGGTCAGAATCGGCAATGTTGACCTCGTTCTCGTTTTTAAGGTAAGTCCAAGTGGTTTTGCCGTCGTTGATAACCTCCTGGCCGCTGGCGGTGAGGTGGTATTTCTGGCCGCTCACCAGGATGTCACCGGTAATGTTCTGCTTAAGCTTGGCGGCGGGGTTTTCCAGCGTTTGGGTAAAGCCGGCCTGGAACGACTTGAGAGCCGTGTACTTAGCGCTCACGGCGTCGAGGATTTTACCGGCCTGTGGGTCTTGCTGGGCGGCGGCGGGCAGGGCGAGCGTGGCGGCCAGCGCCAGAAGCGAAAATTTCTGAGTCATGATTGAAAAAACCGGCGTGTTGGGCCAGATGGGCACGCATACGCAAAAGCAGGGCCAAAAGTCATTTAACAGGCATCATTTAACCTTTAACAGGCTCAACAAGTGGCTGATACCTACCTGCTGAGCCTGTTAAAGGTTAAATAATACCTGTTAAATAACACTTACTTCAGCGTGTTCAGCAATTGCTCCAGCTGGTACTCGTCGGGAATGAGCACGGCGCGGGCCTTGCTACCCTCAAACGGCCCCACGATGCCGGCTTGCTGAAGCTGGTCCATGAGGCGGCCCGAGCGGTTGTAGCCGAGCTTTAGCTTACGCTGGATGAGCGAGGTAGAGCCCTGCTGGTGCAGCACGATGCAGCGGGCGGCCTCGGCAAACATGGAGTCGCGCTCGCTGGGGTCGAGCTCGTCTTGGCCGCTACCGTCGTCGCCGTCGGCGCCGGCCACTTCGGGCAGCAGGTAGGCATCGGCGTAGCCCTGCTGCTCGCCGATGTAGTCGCAGAGGCGGTCCACTTCGGGCGTGTCGATGAAGGCGCACTGCACCCGAATCAGGTCAGAGCCGGCCGAGAACAGCATGTCGCCCTGGCCGATGAGCTGGTCGGCCCCGCCCGTGTCGAGGATGGTGCGCGAGTCGATTTTGCTGGTCACCTTAAAGGAAATCCGGCACGGGAAGTTGGCCTTGATGATACCCGTAATCACGTTCACGCTCGGGCGCTGGGTGGCCACGATGAGGTGAATGCCGATGGCGCGGGCCAGCTGCGCCAGGCGCGCAATGGGCTGCTCGACTTCCTTGCCGGCCGTCATCATGAGGTCGGCCAACTCGTCGATTACCAGCACGATAAACGGCATGAAGCGGTGGCCCTTCTTAGGGTTCAGCCGCCGCTCGATAAACTTGGCGTTGTACTCCTTGAGGTTGCGGCAGCCGGCTTCCTTCAGCAGGTCGTAGCGGCGGTCCATCTCCATGCACA
>JAKONR010000387.1 GCA_022701825.1 Hymenobacteraceae bacterium
CTTGTTCTTTTTGGTGATGATATTGATGACCCCCGACCCGCTGGCGTCGTACTTGGCCGAGGGGTTGGTCATGACCTCTACCTGGCTAATCTGCGAGGCCGGAATCTGGTCGAGGCGCGGGCCGGGGCCGCCGTTGCTGGTGCCGGCGGGTTTGCCATCAATAAGGATAGTAAGGTTGGAAGAGCCCCGCAAACTAACGGTGCCACTGGCATCTACGGCCACCGAGGGCACGTTTTCGAGCACGTTTACGGCGGTGCCGCCCACGCTATTCAGGTCTTTCTCTACGTTGATTACCGTCTTGCCCAGCTCCTGCTGCACCACGGCTTTTTCGGCGGTCACCTTCACCTCGGCCAGTTGCTGGGTGGCGGGCTTGGCCCGCAGCGTGCCCAGCGCCACGGCCGTTTGGCCGGGGGCCACCCGCACGGCCTGCACCAGGCTCTGGTAGCCCATGGCCAAAATGCGCACCCGGTAAGCCCCGGCCGGCACCTTGCTCAGTTCGAAGGTGCCTTCCAGCGTGGTTTGGCTGGTGGCTACCAAGCTAGTATCAGCGGCCTCAGCGTGGCGCAGCAGTACCGTGGCAAAGGGCAGCGCCTCGGCCTTGGGGCCGCCAGCTACGGCAGTGCCGCTGAGGGTGGCCTGGGTGGCGGCCGGGGCCGACTGGGCCAGGGCGCCGTGGGGCAGCGTGGCAGCCAGGGCGAGGCCAGTGAAAGTGAATAAGGCGTTGGGATTCAAGAATAAGCTCATGGCGTAAGCGACGAAAAAGGCGTTCAGAAAAGACATGGCGATTCCGTTCCCAGCCGGCCGCGGTTCCGGGGGTGAAGAGAGTCGGTGCCTCAAAAAGCACGAGAGGGGGAGGGGGAGCCGGCCGCCAGGGGCGGGTGGGCTAGCGAGGGGCCGGAGTCAGCTCAGGACTTCGGCGCGGGGCCGCCGCCCGGTTGGCGACTGGCGGTGGGCTACTCAGGCAGCAACCGGGCGGCGCCAGGTTGTAGGCTTTGGGGTGGTACTAGGCTTTTGATAGAACAAACTTACAACAGGTACTTTGTTTCGCATAGTACTGTTTCAAATTATTTATCAAAACCTGCTCGGGTGAGCTGGAAAGGCAGTTTTTAACCTGAAATATTTTTTCGATTGGTTCTCTCGGCGGGAACTTTTAGCCTTTTTCTAAGGGGAGTACCTGCGGCCGGGCCAAACGTTACGGGGATGGAAAGAAATTTTTTGGGTAAGTCGGCACCAGTTTTGGCCAGCATCACCCTAGATGAGGAGCGCGGGGAAAGCGTTGCCTGGCGGGTATTTATTTTTCTTTACTAGGTGCGTTGGCTGGTGGGTAAAGCCGTTTGCCTTACCTGATACAAACCTACCCCGACCCTGCCGTCAGCTAAAAAAAACTACACCAACCCGCCTTTTCGGCATACCAACCCCCGTTTTGCGGGACGAACGTGCCCGCTGCCAGCTAGCGGCCGGGCTACCTTCGCGGTATGCAAACGGCGTCCAGAAAGCTCGCTCCCGCCCTGATTCATGTGCTGGTCTGGCTGGGCTTTATCGTGTACGAGCAGTCCACGTTTTTCCTGACCGGCACCCCGCCGCCCAGCTACTACTTTATCCTGATTCTGTATCCGCTCAACGCCCTACTGTTCTACGGCATCAGCGAGGGTATTTTGGCGCGCATGGCCGACCGGCGGCCGTATTGGCAAAGCATCCTGGCCGTAGTGGGGGTTATGGCGGCTTTTGCGCTGGTACGCACGGAGCTAGCCAGGATTTTGTGGCCCCTGTTTCATGTCACGCCGCCCAAGTACACCTACCTGCAACTGTGGCTGGGGAGCTTTTACCGCAGCTCGTTTTTTGCGCTGGCGAGCGTGGGCTACTGGTTTGCGCGCCGGGCCGTGCTGCTTGAGCAGCGCAAGCGGGCCCAGGAGCACCAGTTGCGCCTCGCCGAAAAAAACCTGCTCGAAGCCAATCTGGCCTTTTTGCGCAGCCAGATAAACCCGCACTTCCTGTTCAACTCGCTCAACTTTCTCTACGCCCAGGTGTACCCGCACTCCGAGCCGGCCGCCGAGGGCATTCTGCTGCTGGCCGATACCATGCGCTACGCCCTGCACGAAAATGCGGAAAGCAAGGTGCCGCTGGCGCAGGAGGTGCAGCACCTGCACAACTACGTTGCCCTAAATCAATTGCGGTTCAATAATCAACTGCAAGTTGATTTTCAAATCGTGGGCAGCGTGCAGTTTGTGCTCATTTTGCCGCTGGTACTCATCACGTTTGTAGAGAATTGCTTTAAGCACGGCGAGCTGGCCGACCCCGCCCAGCCGCTACGCATCCGGCTGGCGGTGGCGGGCGGGCAGCTCACCTTCGAAACGTACAACCAAAAGCGCCACGGCCCCAAAGAGCCGCATTCGGGCATCGGCCTGGCCAACACCCGTGCCCGCCTCGCGCTGGCCTATCCCGAGCGGCACACGCTCACCATTACCGACGCGCCCGACTTTTATACCTGCCACCTCACGCTGGAACTGTAAGCTATGATATCCTGCCTGGTCGTTGATGACGAGCAAAGTGCCGTGGACCTATTGTGCGCGTTCGTCCGCAAAACGCCGTTTTTGACTTTAATCGGGGCCACCACCAACCCACTCGAAGCCCTGAGCCTGCTGCAAAGCCAGCCCGTGGATTTGCTGTTTCTCGACATTCACATGCCGCAGCTCTCGGGCCTCGACCTCATGCGCCTGCTGCCCGGCCGCACCCGCGTGGTGCTCACCACGGCCTACAGCGAGTTTGCGGTGCAGGGCTTCGAGCTGGAAGCCTTGGATTATCTGCTCAAGCCCATCGCCTTCGAACGCTTTTTGAAAGCCGCCCAAAAGGCGCGCCCGGCGGCTGCGCTGCCGCTGCCCGCGGCTGCGCCCGAGGCCCCGGCGGCCGACTATATCTTCGTCAAAACCGAAAGCAAGGGTAAAATGACCAAGGTTGACTTTGCCGACATCGTGTATGTCGAAGGCCTGAAAAACTACGTCTCCATCCAAACGGCCACCGAGCGCGTCGTGACGCTGCTCAACATCAAAGACCTGGAGGAGCGGCTGCCGGCCCGGCATTTTATGCGAGTGCACAAGTCCTACATCGTGTCGCTCGACAAGATTCGGGCGCTCGATGGCAACCAGATTTTCTTTAAAGGCACGAATACGTATGTGCCGCTGGGCGACACATACCGGCCGGCGTTTTTCGACGCCTTGCAGGTGATGGGGAATCGGAAATGAGTGCGTAGGCGCATTAGAGTGCTCGCCGCCCTTCATCCTTGTAGCTAACTAAATTCTCCACCATCCCTTTGAAAATAATGCCGTGAAACGGCAGCACCGAGTACCAGTACAGCCGCCCCAGCAGGCCCTGCGGGCGGTAGGCCGCCAATTGTTCCAGGGTGTGAGTGCCGTCGGCATTGTCCACGATGCGGAATTGCAGCCAGGCCTCGCCGGGCAGCTTCATTTCGGCGTAGAGGAGGAGGCGCTTAGCGGCGAGGTCGGCCACAAGCACGCGCCAGAAGTCGAGTGGGTCGCCGGCGCGCAGGCGGCTCGGCGAGCGCCGGCCCCGGCGCAGGCCCACGCCGCCCACCAGCTTGTCCATCAGGCCCCGGATGCGCCAGGGCCAGTCGGTTTTGTACCAGCCGCGGTCGCCGCCGATGCGCCAGATATTGTCGAGCACCTCGGCCACGGGGCGCGTAAAGCGGCGTTTTTGGCGGTCGAAAAACATGCCGTGCTTGG
>JAKONR010000390.1 GCA_022701825.1 Hymenobacteraceae bacterium
TGGGGCCGCCTTCTTTCACGGCCATCACGATTTCCTTGCCGATGCGGGTAAAGTCTTTCGACATCCGGTCCCAGCGCTTCATTTTGCGGCCTTTCCGGAATTCAAATGCGCGTCCCATTTTTTACAAGTATCAATTAACAATGAGCAGGTAGCAGCCCGGTTGGCGGGATGGGCGTTGGGGCTGAATATGGGCGCAAGATAGCCAGTACCCCGGCTGCGTGCCAGCCTCATTTTCACCAGGCACTCGTTAAGGTGCTGGCCGTGCGGCCCTTGCCTGGTGCAGCTGGCTGTGCGCCACGCGGTAGCGAAGCCCGGCCAGCCAGCACGGCTCACAATGCCGGGCAAGCAATAGACCGGCAATTAAACGCAACAATGGGGTGATGGCCGGGCAATTTCTCGGGGCAGCGGTGGTTTTTTCAGTGCTGGCACTGATTTATTAAGGGAAAATATGAATGTACTTTGCTTATATACAAGGTAGTGCATCCTGGTAAGTAGTAGTTGGCTGCGTAGCTGCCTTATAAGTAAGCCCGCAAATAAAAATGATTAATTAGCAAGCTTTTGCTAAGCTGAAATCTAATGGAGAATGCCGAAAATCCATTTGCAACGCGTAGAGTAGGCAGTACATCTTAAACAATTTTTCGCCATGAAAAAAGCCCTGTTAGCAGCCTTGGTTCTCGTTGGAGGTGTTTTCTCTGCCCATGCTCAGCAGCCGGTGGGTGTAGAAATAACCAAGCCTTTATCTGCGGAAGATAAAGCTATGGTCGAGAGCTTACTCAAGGATTTTGACCCCCGAACGTATGCCTTTAAATTTAATTACAAGGATAAGGACGGGACGGTTAAGACTTCGCAAGTCGGAAATGCAAAAGGATTGGGTAGCGTTAAGCTGTCCAACACCAGAATTATTAAGCCGGGCGGAACCGTTGCTTCTACGGTCAATAAGAATAATATCTTCGCTGCTTCTACCGTCAATAAGAATAATATTTTTGTGGCCTCTACGGTCAATAAGAATAATATTTTCGTAGCGGCCACCGTCAACCAAAATAATATTTTCGTGGCGGCCACCGTCAACCAAAATAATATCTTCAAGCCCTCGCCAAATCAGCTCTCTAAGATGGACCAATTGCACGCTATTCTTTCAAAGTATTAGCGGGCTGCTCGGCTACAGGCGCTTTTAGGCCAGTGCCTTACGGCCCAAAAGTGCCTGTAGCCCGCGTGGGCAAAGCCATGCGGATGCGCGTGCGCGTGCTTGCTTGTCAGGTACGTAGTAAACCATGTCAGGTCAAACGTTTATTAAGTATAACGCGATGAAATACGTATACAGAACGCTGATTATTGCGCATTTTTCCTTCGTAATTCTGACGGTCTCACATCTGTATACTTACATAAAAAATCCGGTTGTAAGTGCCCTGAATGAAATGTATTCGGCAATTACCTACTCAAATCGCTGCTTTGGTTTCTTTGCGCCCGACGTAGGCAGCGATTTAGTGGTTGATATGAAAATGTCGGACGGGAATAGGAGCTTACCTTACTCGTTGTTGAAAAATAATTTCGAAGTAAAAACCCGCATCTATTCATTGGGCGGAAATTTCGCGCAAGGTAATCACCGGCCCACGATGGACTTATTTGCCCAATCCTGGGGATTAAAATGCCTGAATGAAAATCCAGGCATGAAAAAAGTTACCGTCCTGGTACTATCAAATGTTATTCCGGATATAAAATCCTTCAGCAAAGGAGCAAGAATTACGCAGGATTCTGTTTATATCACGGATGTAGAAGTGAAATAGCGTTTGGGCCGTTTAATTACTCGCGTTATGGCTTTGAAAACTATGTGGGCATACCTGGAGCAGCAAGACTCGGTAAAGCCTATCGTATTTCTGCGCATTGCACTCAGCGTATTCGCGATTTGCAAGATTGCCGTAGTTTATCCCTACCTCCCCGATGTATATGGGCAATACGGGTACGTGCAATGGGCCATATCCAAAGCTGGGCTCTATGGTTTTCTGCCGCATATGGGCGACTATTACAGTGCCGTGTCCTCGGTGATTACTGATAGTAATCAGCTGCTAACCATGTTTTTCTGGCTCTACGTCGTAACGTTTCTCTTTCTTGCGCTAGGCCTTTTTACGCGCGTCGCGGCGTTGCTGGGCTTCTACCTGCATTTGCTGTGGATGGATACCGGCTCGGGGCTAATGTATGGGGTGGATGTATTTACGCAAATGGCGCTGTTTTACTTGCTTTTCATGCCGGCGGGCAATTATTTTTCGCTTGACGTGGTGCTGGGCCTGGCCGAGAAAAAGCAGTTTATGGTCTCGGCTGGCGTAACCAGAAAGCTACTGCAGTTTCAATTGCTGGTAGTCTATATGTCTTCGGGAATTGAGAAGGCCCTGGGCCCGCAGTGGTGGAATGGCGAAGCGATATGGCGGTCGCTGATGCTGCCAAGCTTTACCCAGCACAATCTGGCTTGGCTGGCACACTACCCGGCCGTGCTGATAGTCTCCGGCTGGCTGGTTGTCTCGCTCGAAATGCTGTATCCAGTCTTGCTGCTGCTGCCTCGCGTGCGGGTAGTTGGCTTGGCGTGCATCTTCATGCTGCACCTGTTTATCGGGGTTTTTCTGGGCATGTGGCTCTTCGCCGCTATCATGATTATCCTCTCGTTCTTTGCTTTTGGCCCCCAGGCGCTGGCTGACATACGAGCGTACCGACTGCGGCGGGCCGAAGCCAGCCAACTCGTACTGCCGAGCCAAGCCTACTGACCGGGCGGTTATCCAAAAGCCTTAGCCAGGTTTCAGGGCTTGGGGCTGGGGGCAGTGGCTACTAGCTCGTACACCCCTTTGTTCCCCGTTGGGTAGCCCGCGATGGTGATGCGCAGCTGCCGGGTTTCGGGCGCGTAGCGAAAGGTGCCGCGCTGCACGTCGTGCCCCTTGAGGTCGGTGAAATCGAAGAAAATGCTGTCGCCCTTGGTTGTAAAGCGGCCGTGCTGCGTGAAGTAGCGCGGCCCATTGGCGCCCAGCAAAATGCTCAGGCGCTTGTCGTAGGTGCCATCGGCGCGCAGGGTCAGCGTGCCGCCCACGCCCTCCACCTGGGTAGGCATTTCGCTGGTAGTGAAGTCGTACACGGTGTAGGCCGTGTAGGTATAAGTAGTGTAAAAGGCCGCGGGCGGCTCGGCGACCGGCAGCCCCAGCAGGGCCACGGCCAAAAATCGACTAAGCATATAGTAAAGCAAAAAAACGCCGTAGCGCGACAGACAAAAGTCGTGCTACGGCGTGCTTGTAAAACGGAGTGGCACTCCGTTTTGGCGTATTAAAGTGCTTTCCCACGCCAAACGGAGTAGCACTCCGTTTTACTGTGCTTTTCGCCGCTTGCGGCGGCCGCCTACCAGCAGCCACGTGCCGCCGGCCAGCAGCAGGCCCAGCCCAATGGCGGCGGCTTGTTTGGGCAGCTTGTCCTCGGGCGCGGGCGGCAGGTGCTCGACGCCGCTGGCATCTACGCGGGCGGGCTCGCGCAGGTAGCGGCCCTGGGCGGGCAGCGGGTAGTCATTGGCCAGGTGTTGCAGGTCCACCATGGCTTGCAGGCCCGTCAGCACCGGGCCGTGGCCGCAGCCGATGTGGCGCGGCTCCAGGGCCGCCAGCTTCTGCACCGATTCGCGGCACTGCGCCCAGTCGTAGTTGAAGGGTGCGCCCGCCACGCTGATTTTGGGCACGCCCAGCAGCACTTTGGGTACCGACTCGTGGTCGGTAGTGGCAAAGGCATCGGCCCCGAGCAGCGTGTGGTCGGCCTCCCGGAACAAAGCAATTTGGCCCGGTGCGTGGCCCGGCACGCGCACCCAGCGCCAATTGGCCAGAAAGGGCACCGTCTCATCGTCCGTGTTCAGCGGCTGCACCACCTCGCTGATATTGGGCAGGTCGGTCGGGAAAAACCGGCTCATAAACGCCAGCGTGCCCCCCACGGTGGGGTCGCGGGGCGGGTATTTGGCCTTGGCCGTCACGTAGGGCAGTTCCAGCGGGTGCACGATGACGGGCACGCCCCAGGCCGTGGCCAGCTCCTTGGCCGAGCCCAGGTGGTCGAGGTGGCCGTGGGTCAAAATAATGGCCTGTGGCTTGGCCCCAGGGCCAAATTGCTGCTCGGCGGCGGCTTTAATCTCTTTGTCCGAGCCCGGCAGGCCGGTATCGACCAGCACCCACTCGCCGTCGGTGCCGGCCTCGACAAAATACACGTTTACAAAGCGCTTGATGCGCAGCTGGTGGACGCCAGCGGCTACTTGGTCCATGAGGTGAGTTGGGGAAGGAGTGAGGGGTTGTTTTCGCAGGCATACGGCCCGGCGGCGTACGGGGGTGCGTCGGCCGCCGGGTGATGAGCCAACTCACGCCCTCGCTAAAAGGCTCAGTGCCCCTGCGGGCCGTGCCCAGCGCCCTGCGGCAAAAAATTGCTGTCCGTTTCGGGCGGCGGCGGGTTGCTGGCTCCCACGCCGCGCCCGTGGCCGTTTTTGGGGGCGGGGGTGCGGCCCGCAAAGCCACGGCTGCCGGGCGCAGGTGCAGCACCAGCCTCGGCAGAATGGCCGCTTAGCAGGGCTTTCAGGCTGGCGGTACCTTTTTTAAACAGCCGGCCCTTGTTGGTGGCCAGGAAGAAAATGCCGGTGCCAATGGCCACGGCGGCCACGCCGTACCAGGCGGGTTTGGGTTGCTTTGCCATAATCGAAAGAGAAAAGAACTGTTTGGGTAAGACCTATGTGTACGCCATTTGGGCGGCGCCGGGCTATTTCACGGGCGCGCCGCTAACCTGGCCGGTTTGCTTATCGACCTCGAAGCGGGCGCGATTGGGCAGGCGGCCTTGCCAGTCGGTGCGCGGTACCAGCACCTGCCAGGTGGTGCCGTTGTCGTTCACGCGGGCCGAGTCGGGCACGAAAAGCGCGGCGTTGGGCAGCGTTTGAATGTGGTGGGCTACGGCCTGGCGAGCGGCGGCCTCGGTGGGTGCGCCGGGCGCCGCGGGAGCGTCTGGGGCCGGCATGCCCGGCGTATCGCCCAGCACGGGCGCGTCGGCGGGCGCGTTGGCTAGGGTAGGGGTCGAAGAGCGGCAGCCGGCCAGCAGGCCCAGCGCCAGGGCAGTGCCCGCGGCAAGTAGTTTCAGCATGCGGCAAAGCTACCCGGCAGCTAGCCGCTAGCACGGCCTTTTGGCTCCTGGCTGCCGCAGCTTGCTCGCTCGCAGGCAAAAAGCCGCGCCACCGCCTGGGCCGCGTATCCAAAACCCAGCTTCAGCTGTTATAGCAGCAAGACTATCACCCCACTGCGCTATGTCCGTTTCGCCTGCCGCCCCCGTTCTGCCCGCCGCTTCAGTAGCCGAAGCGTACACGTACCAGGCTTACCGCCAGCTCATTGACGACCTGCTGGCCCAGGGCAAAGCTACCGGCCCCAAGCAGTCGGAAGAGCTGACCGCCTACTCGGCCCTCAACGTGCAGCGTATGCAGCGCCTCGACAAAACCGTGAAAGTGCAGCCCGCGCTGGCGGCCGCCGCCGCTGGCCTGCGCCAGCGCTACCTGTGGCTTGTCATCACCGAAGGCTGGTGCGGCGACGCGGCCCAGCTGCTGCCCATTATCGAGGCGGTGGCGCAGGCCAGCCAGGGCCGCCTCCGCACCCGCTACGTGCTGCGCGACGAGCACCCCGAGCTTATGGGCCAGTACCTCACCGGCGGCGGCCGCGCCATGCCCAAGCTGCTGGTGCTGCACCCCGATACGCTGGCCGAAACCACGCACTGGGGGCCGCGCCCCGCGCCCGCCCAGGCACTGGTACTCAAGCTGAAAGCCGAAGGCGCGACCCACGAGGAATTCTCCCTGCAGCTGCACACCTGGTACGCCCACGACCGCACCCAAACCACTCAAACCGAGCTGCTGGCCCTGGTGCAGGGGCTGGAGTAGTAGAGTTAAGAGTTAAGAGTTAAGAGTTAAGAGTTGCGCCTGTCCTTGCAAGCGCGCAGCGCAGCAATCCTTCCTTGTCGTGTACTGACGTTAGCCAGGCGCGAAGGAAAGATTGCTGCGCTACGCTCGCAAGAACAGGCGTTTTCGTTAAACTCTTAACTCCAGACCCAGCAGTACCAGCGGCTGCCGGGGCTGGCCAAACTCCATAGTGTCTGGGAAAGGCTCACTTTTGCCGGTGCGCTGGTAGCCGTGGCGCTCGTACCAAGCCAGCAATTCGAGCCGGGCCGCGAGCACCGAAATTTTGATGTGGGTGCAGCCGTGCTGGCGGGCGTAGGCCTCGGCGGCGGCTAGTAGCTGCCGGCCCACGCCCTGCGCCTGGGCTTCGGGCGCCACAGCTAAGGTGCTGAGATAAAGGTCATGGCCTTTGGCTTCCAGGTATACGCAGCCTTGGAGGCTGCCGCTGCCGGCCACGTATTTGAGAAGCGCGGCGTGGTTGTCGCGGGTCAGCAGAGCCATTTTACGCACGTGGCCTTCGCCGAGGCGTGGGCCATCTAGCAGGTGCGCTTCGGTGGTCCAGCTTTGCGCGGTGGCCGGGCCGCGGTAGGCTTGGTTGATGAGGTCGGTGAGGGCCGGCACGTCGGCCAGCGTGGCGGGCAGGATGAGGGTAGCGGTATCCACGGCGTAAAAGTAGCCAGTTGGGCCAGCCCTTTGTCACTGTATTACATGCCAAAGGCCAGCCGCAACCGCGACTGGCCTTCTTTCTGAACCTGCCAAGCAAGCTTATTCGCCCTCCAGCTTGAGCACCTTGGCCGAGTGCGCCCGGATGGAGGCGCACAGGCTGCGGCTCTCGGCCAGCGGCTGCCCAAAAGAGGGCACCAGCCGGTGAAATACCGCCTGCCACTGCTCGGTGGCCGACTGCTCGGGAAAGCAGCGCTGCACCAAATCGAGCATGATGCTCACGGCCGTGCTGGCGCCCGGCGAGGCGCCCAGCAGCGCCGCGATGGAGCCATCGGCGGCCGTAACTACTTCGGTGCCAAACTCCAGCACGCCACCCTTCTTTTTGTCTTTCTTGATAACCTGCACGCGCTGGCCGGCCGTTTCGAGCTGCCAGTCCTGGGGCTGCGCGCCGGGGTAGTACTCGCGCAGGGCCGCGATGCGCTGCTCGGGCGTCTGGAGCACCTGCCCGATAAGGTACTTGGTGAGCGGAATATTGCGCGCGCCGGCATACAGCAGCGGCCGGATATTGCCCAGCTCGATGGAGCGGAAAAGGTCGGAATACGAGCCTTTTTTGAGAAACTTGGTGCTGAAGCCGGCGTAGGGGCCAAAAAGCAGCTCTTTACGCCCGTTTATCTGGCGGGTGTCGAGGTGGGGCACCGACATGGGCGGCGAGCCCACGGCGGCCTTGCCGTACACCTTGGCTTCGTGGTAGGCAATTACCTCGGGGTTCAGGCACTTGAGCCACTGCCCACTAACCGGGAAGCCGCCGAAGCCGTTGGCCTCCGGGATGTCCGATTTTTCGAGCAGCGGCAGCGTGCCCCCGCCCGCCCCGATAAACACGAAGCGCGTGCGCAGCTTGCGGCTGCTGCCGGTGGCCAAATCCTTGACTTTGACCTGCCACAGGCCTTCTTCCTTGCGGCTGAGGTCTTTGATTTCCTGGCCCAGCTCGAACGTGACGCCCGGCTGCTGGCGCAGGTGGTCGAAGAGGCTGCGGGTGAGCGCGCCAAAATTGACGTCGGTGCCGATGGCCATGCGCGTGGCGGCCACGGGCTGGCTGGGGTCGCGGCCATCCATCACCAGCGGTATCCATTCCTCTATCTGGGCCGCGTCGGTCGAAAACTCCATGCCCCGAAACAGCGGCGAGGCAACAAGGGCCTCGTAGCGCTTGCGCAGGTACTCCACGTTGTCGGCGCCCCACACAAAGCTCATGTGCGGAATGGTGCGAATAAAGTTTTCGGGCTCGGGCAGGTGGCCTTCCTGCACCAGGCTGGCCCAAAATTGCTTGCTCAGCTCAAACTGCTCGGCAATCTTGTCGGCCTTCGAAATTTCGACCGAGCCGTCGGGCAGCTGGGTCGTGTAGTTGAGCTCGCAAAAGGCCGAATGGCCAGTGCCGGCATTGTTCCAGGCGTCAGAGCTTTCGGCCGCCACGGCGTCGAGGCGCTCGTAGATGGCGATGGTCAGGCGGGGGTCTAATTCCTTGAGCAGCACGCCCAGCGTGGCGCTCATAATGCCCGCGCCGATGAGCACAACGTCGGCCGCCAGCGGCTTGGCCGTAGAGATAGGAGTAGTCAGATTCACGATAATTCGGGCTAGTGGGAAGAAGCTTCCCACGCATACAAGGCCGAAAGGTACAAAAGCCGGCAACCTAAAATGAGGGAAGAGCGTGCCGCTATTCCGGGATGTACCTGCAAACGAATGCGGGTATTTAAAGTCCTTTATTTGCAGATAATATGCTGGTCATAAGACTATTGTTGTAATAAAAATCTCATTCTGCCTGAAAGTCGAACCGCTGGCGCAGCTCCCACGGGCCGCCCTTGTAGGCCCACAGCGCCAGCCCCGTGCCGGTGGCGTCGAAGGGCTGAAAGCCAGCCGCTAGCTCCTCGTGCAGGGCGCGGGCCACGGCCGGGTCTACCTTGTTTTGCACCGTGATGTGGGGGCGCAGGCCCTGCCGGTCTTGCGGCGTGAGCCAGGGCTCCCACTGCCGCTGCAAGCGCCGGTGCAGGGCGGGCAATTCGGGGTTGTCGAGGGTGTACATCACGCCCCGGCCCATAAACTTGAGGCCCGTGGCGCGCAGCGCCAGCGGCCCCGGCTGGCCGGCCGCCGTGGCCGCCAGGTCGGCCACGATGGCGGCGTACTCGGCGCCCGGCAGCGCGTGAAAAAGCGTAAGGTGGGCGCTGAGGTAGTTGATTTTGGCCGGGAAATAGCGGCGGCGCTGCTCATCGAAAAAGGCCTGGCTGTCAGCGTCGAGCGTGAGGGTCAGAATGAGCGGGGCCGGGTCGGAAGTAGACATGCGGAGAAGAAAAGAATTTTGAAAAGGATAGTAACCAGCTGATAGATAGGGGTGAATATTGGCGGCCAAAAAGCCTGAAATTGACCTATTGCCGGGCGGCTGGCGTTAAGTACGTAATGCAAACCGACCTGTTTTTGCCCGTTCTCAATTCGCCCACGCCCGCCCTCTCGCTGGCCCCCACCGAGGCCGCCGCGCCCCGCACGCACGGTGCCAAGCTGTGGCTGCCCAAGCGCGTGCTCTTCACGCCCGACGCCCTGGACGAGGAATACGGCCAGCAGATTTTGGCCCGCGCCAAGGCGCTCGACCTCGACGTGGAGCTGCTGAAAAGCAACCGCATAACGGGCCTGCGTGGCGAAGACGAGCGCGCCACCTACCGCACCGCCAAAACCACGCTGGCCGTGGTAAAAGCGCCCGCCGGCGCGTTGCGCCTCCAGCCTACGCCGCCCTCGGCCGACTTCCAGCTTAACCTCGCCGAAGGCTGCCCGGCGCATTGCCAGTACTGCTACCTGGCCGGCAGCCTCAGCGGCCCGCCCGTGGTGCGCGCCTTCGCCAACCTACCCACGCTGCTGGCTAACACCCAGGCCTACGAGCGCGCCGACCGCCCCGTGAGCTTCGAGGCCAGCTGCTACACCGACGTGCTGGGTATCGAGCACCTCACTGGTGCGCTGGGCGAGGCCGTGCGCTACTTCGCTGACCGTGAGGGCGCTCGCCTGCGCTTCGTGAGCAAGTACGACCACATCGACAGCCTTTTGGGCCAGCCGCACAATGGCCGCACCCGCGCCCGCGCCTCGCTCAATGCCGAGCCGCTGGCCCGGCAGCTAGAGGGTGGCACGGCCAGCATCGAGGCCCGTATTCAGGCCTTGCGGCGGCTGGCGCTGCCGGTGGCGCAGGGCGGCGGCGGCTACCCGGTGGGCGTGCTGCTGGCCCCCATTATGCCGCTGCCCGACTGGCGGCAGCACTACGGTGAGCTGTTCGACCGGTTACAGGCAGCTTTCGACTTCGACTGCGACCTGACGGTAGAGTTCGTGACGCACCGCTTCACGCCGGGCTCGAAGGAAGTGCTACTGGGCTGGTACCCCAACACCACGCTCGACCTGAGCGAGGAAAGCCGCGCAGTGAAGCGCAACAAGTTTGGTGGCCTCAAGTACGTCTACGACGTGCCCACCATGAAGGAGCTGAAAACCTGGTTCTACGCCGAGTGGCAGCGGCGCTTTCCGCACGCGCCGGTGCAGTACTGGACGTAAGTGCCGGGCTGAACAATGCCGGGGAAAAAGTGTAATTTGCAGGGTACGGCGAGCGTTTTACTTTCTCCCCAGCACCTTTTGCCATGAAAAACCTGCTTTATCTGGTTATTTCGCTGCTGGTTAGCGCCAATTGCTGCGCGCAAAAGCCGGTGGCCTACTCAGCCCCGGTGTACAAGGCTTCGCTGCGCGAGCTCACGGCGCAGCGCACGGCGCTGGCCACCACGTACTTGAAGGCAACTACGCCCGCCGCCCGCGCCGCCACCCTCGATAAGGCCCGGAAGCTGTGGGTCAAATCGCTGGACGCCACGGTGTTTCCGGCCTGGGAAGGCACGCCCTGGAGTTTTTATGGCAACAGCTGGGCGCCGCGCCAGGGCAGCATTGCCTGCGGCTATTTCGTTACTACCGCGCTCTTCGACACGGGCTTGCGCTTGCAGCGCACGCTGCTGGCCAAGCAGGGCTCCGAAAAGCTGATTAAAAACCTGACCACCGAGGCGCACATCACGCGCTACCGCCACATCAGCCAGGCCGATTTTGTGCGGCGCGTGAGCGCGCTGGGGCCGGGCCTCTACCTGGTGGGGCTCGATTTTCACGTCGCCTTTCTGCGGGTGAGCGAGGGCGGCGCGGTGCAAATGGTGCACGCCTCCTGGATACGCCCAGCCAAAGTCATCCGCGAAGCCGCCGACTCCAGCCCCGCGCTGGGCTCGAAATACCGCGTGGTGGGCAAGATTTCGGCCGACGACGACCTGGTGAAGGCGTGGCTGCTGGGCCAGCCGCTGGCCGTGCACGGCGCGACTGTTAAATCATAGGGAGCGCAACGGCCGCGCTTAATTTAGCCGGCGGGTGTACTATATAGGAGAGGTACGGCGTTAAGTGGTCCTTATCCGTGCCATGAAACACCTCTTTTACTTCGCTCTTGGGCTGCTGGCTAGCCGCTGCCACGCGCAGCCAGCCACCGAGTATTCGGCCCCGGCCTACCGGGCTACGCTGCACCGCTTCGAGCTGCGGCGCACCGCGCTGGCCGCCCGCTACCGGCGCGCCGCCACGCCAGCTAGCCGCGCCGCCTGTCTGGCCGATGCCCGCGAGCTGTGGCTCGCCGCCCTCGACAGCACGGTATTTCCGGCCTGGGAGGGCACGCCCTGGCACTTCTACGGCCAAAGCTGGGAGCCGCGCCAGGGCAGCATCGCCTGCGGCTACTTCGTGACGACGGCCCTGCACGATGCGGGCCTGCGCCTGCCGCGCACGCTGCTGGCCAAGCAGGCGGCCACGGTTATTATTCGCAACCTCACCACCGAGGCGCACATGCACCGCTACCGCGGCCTGAGCCAGGCCGACTTCGTGCAGCAAATGCGCCAGCTGGGGCCAGGCCTCTACGTGCTGGGGCTCGATTACCACGTGGGCTTTTTGCGGGTGCGCGAGGGTGGCGCCGTGCAAATGATACACTCGTCCTACACCGGTGCGGGCGGCATGGTGCGCGAGGCGGCCGACTCCAGCCCCGCGCTGGAATCGCAGGCGCGGGTAGTGGGTAAGATTTCCGACGACCCTGCCTTGCTCCGCGCCTGGCTGCTGGGCACGCCGCTGGTAGCGCGCGGCTGCACCGTGAAGTCGTAGCCCCGGCTAGCAGCCGCAGCGGTAGTCGGGGTACTCGGCAAAGGCCGGCGCGGGCGTGTCATCGAGCCGGATGATGCGGTCGAGGCGCACTTCCTCGCCCGAGGCCAGCACGGCATACTCGGCGTGCTCGCGCGTGAGGAACGTGCGAATGGTCGTCGGGCCCTGGCGCAGCTCGCGCAAATCGCTGAAATACTGCAAGTACACCTGCTGGCGGCGGGTGGCGGCGGCTTCGAGCACGTCGTAAAAGTCGCAGGCTACGGGTTGATAGTCGGTGGGCATAAGAGGGCTATAAGTTGCGTGGCGTAATTACGCCAACAGCTGCGCTGGCGTTGGCAATTCATTTCGTCCGCAGCTTATTATCTTTAATAAAACCCTGCTTCACCATAGCTCTGGCTCCTGTTCTGGTCGAATCCTTGAGCGAGAAAGCTTACGAACTGCTTCAGCATCTGGAAGCACTGAATATTCTGCGCGTGATTTCAAAAGCCACGCCGCCGGTGCCGCCCACGCGGTCATTGGCCGGCAGCCTGTCTGACGAAGCAGCTGACGAGCTACGCAAACACACCGAACAGGTGCGGTCGGAACGGGAGCGTACTTTCTAGCGGATACGAACGCGGGGATTGATTTTCTCAATGGTAAGCTGCCAGTAGCCAGTTCCTCTTGGGTACAACAGCTTATTGCCCGCTACGTAGCGAAGCCCTAAGTGAAAGTGGTCGGCGCTTTCTGTAGTTCGGCCCGCGTGCGGGGCAGGCTTTCGGGGTAATGCGCTTGCAGATAAGCCACTAGCTGCTCGCGCACGGCGCAGCGCAGCGTCCAGAGGTCGCTGGCATTGGCGGCGCTCACGAGGGCGCGCAGCTCCACGGTGCTCTCTTTGGCATCGGTGACCTGTAGCACGCAGGCGCGCTCATCCCAAAGCGGGTGGGCCGCCAGAATGCGGCCCAGCTCGGCGCGCAGCGGCTCGATGGGGGCCGTGTAGTCGACGTGCAAAAACACCGCCCCCGTGAGCCGGGCGCTGGTGCGCGTCCAGTTCTGGAAGGGCTTTTCGATGAAGTAATTGAGTGGCAGCACCAGCCGGCGCTCGTCCCAGATGTTGAGCACGACGTAGGTAAACGTGATTTCCTCGACCCGGCCCCACTCGCCTTCCACCACCAGCACATCATCGAGGCGAATGGGCTGGGTGAAGGCTATCTGAAAGCCGGCCAGCAAGTTGCCGATGGAGCGCTGCGCCGCAAAACCCACGATAACGCTGGCGATGCCCGCCGACGTGAGCAGGCCCGTGCCCAGCCGCCGCACCGTCTCAAAGCTCATCAGCACCAGGCCCACGGCGATGAAGCCGATGAGGCCCACGGCCACTTTCTTGATAAACTGGAGCTGCGTAAACAGCTTGCGCGCCCGTAGGTTGTCGCCGGTTTCGAGCTGGTAGTGCCGCTGAATGAGCACTTGCAGCACGTCCAGCGTTTTGATGAGGCCCCAGGCAAAGGAGAGCACGAGCGCAAACTCGATAAACCGCCGCATTACCTCAAACGGCTTGGGTGGCAGCGGTACCAGCGGCAGCAGCAGCGACAGCATAAGCACCGGAAAAAACAGCGTGCTCGTGGCGCTCAGGTGCTCGCACACCGAGCGGGCCAGCGGCGAGTCTTCGCGCCGGTCGTAGGCCCGCAGCCCGGCAAAAAGCAGCCATTTGAGGACCAGGCCCAGCGCCAAGCCGCCCAGCGGCACCCCCAAAATGACGAAAATATCGGGAAAGCGGTCCAGGATGCGCGCCAGTTCTTCCTGCATAAGAAACAGTAAAGTGAGCTAGCGTGTACCCGGCCCGGCGCCGAAAGGTTAGTTTATTCGGTGTGCCGTAAGCTTTAGCTTGCGAGCGAGCGCCGCGAACATAGCCGTAAGCGAAGACTCTCTGGCGCTACTGCTCGCTCGCAAGCTAAAGCTTACGCTACACTGAGCCGGCGCAGGGCCAGCAGGCACAGCGCCACCGAGCCCGCCACCCTTATTTCGCCCCGCAAAATGTAGCCCTCCACCTCGCCCAGCGGCACCAGCACCACCTCGATATTTTCGGTTTCGTCTAAATCCTGCTCGGCCACGCGGCGCACCTCGCGGGCCAAAAAATAAGAAATGATGTTTGTGTCCTTGGTCGGATTATCCAGCACTTCGGCCAAAAACTCTACCTGGTTCGAGTCGTAGCCGGTTTCCTCCAGTAGCTCGCGGCGGGCGGCGGCCAGCGGCGAGGTTTCGCCGGCATCGACCACGCCGCCGGGCAGCTCCAGCAAAATCTGGCCGGCCCCGTGCTTGTACTGGCGCACAAAAATAACCTGATTATCAGGGGTAAGCGGGAAGATGAGGGCCACGTCGGGCCGCACGCTCACAAAATAATCATCAAGCACCTGGCCACCGGGCAGCTCCACGTGGTCGCGGCGCAGCTGGTACCATTTGTGGGTGAAAACCAGCTCGGAGCGCAGGGTTTTCCAGGGTTCTATCGGGTTGGGCATGGCTGCGAAAAGGCCCTTAGTGGGCACCACAAAGTAAAGTCCGGCCGCCGCGCAGCGCGGAGAATCACAATATAGTCCGTACATTTAGGCCATTAAAGGCAAATCGCCTCGTGTCAGTACCACCAGTTGGCTCGCCAGTCTGGTAATATTAGGTTCGCTGCTGCTTGCTTTATCACATTCATTCCCTAGCATCATGCAGACCGGAACCGTAAAATTCTTCAACGAAACCAAAGGCTTCGGCTTCATCAAACTCGACGACAACGGCCAGGACG
>JAKONR010000424.1 GCA_022701825.1 Hymenobacteraceae bacterium
CGCGGCCGGTATCTTCTCCAGCACCAGCCCAAAGCAGCCGATTTCCTGCAAGAGGTGCGCGTCTTCGACCAGCTTTTCGGCCTCGGCCTCTTCCTTGGCCCGCACGCTGTAGGTGCCAAACTTATAGATGCTTTGGGGCGTGAGGCCCAGGTGACCCATCACCGGAATGCCGGCCGTGAGGATGCGCGTAATGCTTTCCTTAATCTCGGCGCCGCCTTCGAGCTTGAGGCCGTGGCCGCCGCTCTCCTTCATGATGCGGATGGCCGAGCGCAGGGCCTCGCTGCTGTTGCCCTGGTACGAGCCAAAGGGCATGTCCACCACCACGAAGGCGCGCTTTACGGCGCGCACCACGCTTTGGGCGTGGTATATCATCTGGTCGAGGGTAATGGGCAGGGTCGTTTCGTGGCCCGCCATCACGTTGGAGGCCGAGTCGCCGACCAGCAGCACGTCCACCCCGGCGCCATCCAGTATTTGGGCCATCGAGTAGTCGTAGGCCGTGAGCATGGATATTTTTTCGCCCCGCTGCTTCATGGCCAGCATCTGGTGGGTGGTAACTAGCTTAACTTCTTTGTACTGCGACATGGCCGGGAAAAATACGAGGAAAATGCGGGTAAAAGGGGCGCAAAGCTGGCGAGAATTTTTGAAATGCCCAGTTGTTTCTAAACAAGCTGAGCTGCTCTTTGTATATATAAACCCTTAGGTAGTGCAGATATATGAGGGGAAAGTGCTATTTTAGCCGCTTGCTAGTTGTCTCACCCCGCCCTATGTCTTATTTAAAAACGCTGCTGCTGCTGGCCGCTGCCCTAGTTATGCGCACCGCCCAGGCCCAAGTTACGGGTGGCGTAGAGCTGAGCGGGCACGTGGACAATGACATCGGGAGTACCATCAATATTAGTTGGCTGGCCCAGCCTTTTGACACCCGCGAGCACGTGTCGCGGGCGCATACCAATGCACAAGGAGACTTTCAGATACGCTTGCCTATCAGTGCGCCCACGCTCGTGCAGCTGAGCTACGAAGGCGAGGAAGCGCCGCTTTTTCTAGAGCCCGGCCAAGCCGTGGCCATCCGCTTCAATGCCGATAACGTGGCCGCCTCGCGGCATTTTTCGCCTTTGCCTGGCAATTCCGACAAGCGCGCGGCCAATGCCAACAACTACCTGCGCGAGGCCGAAAGCAAGTATACCGACAACGAAGCTTATCAGGTGCTGCCCGATAACATCAACCTGCTGGAGAAAGCCTTTTTGTCGTTTTTGGACTACCGGCGCACGCACGAGCTGAACTTATTTCGGCAGGCCGACCGGCGTGGCGCGCTTACGCCTGCCTTCGAGGCGTTTGCCCAAAACGAGATTGCCTACGCCTACGCCAATGACCGCCTCACTTACGTGGACCTGCGCGAGCAAACCGCCGGCGACCAGCAGCGGCTGGTAGTATCGGCAGGATACTACGACTTTCTGAACGATAAGGCGCTGGTGCCGGGCAACGAAACCGCGACCAGCAGCCAGCATTACCAGGATTTCTTACTGAACTACGTGCATTACCAAGTGCGCGCCCAGGGCCACCAGCCTACTGACCCCGACTACTATCCGGCCTGCTACCAGCTGGCCGCCCAGCTGCTAACCGGGCCGATGCGCCCCCTAGTGCTAGGCCGGGTGCTGCTCGAAACCTTTCGCCTGGGCCACGTGACACACGCCAGGGCGCTGCTGGCCGAGTACGAGGCCACCAGCAAAGCCCCGCGCCGCTGGATAGACCAGTTGCGGGCCGCCCAGGTGGCCAGTGAAGCCCTGGCCATTGGCAGCGATGCCCCGCCGCTGCCGCTGCGCACTACTACCGGCGACTCGCTGAGCCTGGCCGACTACCGTGGTAAGCTCGTATACCTTATGTTTTGGGACACGCGCTTTCCGGCCAGCCAGCACGAGCAGCCCTACCTCAAGGAGCTGGTGCAGGTGCTGAATGGCCAGCCGATAGCCATCGTCGCCGTGGCCCTCGACGAGCAACTCGGCAATTGGAATAAAACCGTGGTGCAGGCCGTGCCACCGCTGCCGGGCGTGCAAACCTATGTGCCGGCCGACCAGCAAGCCGCCGTACGCCGGGCCTATGGCATTAATAAGCTGCCCGCTGCCGTGCTGCTGGCCGAGGATGGTACCATCCTCGACGCCCACCCCAAGCGAATAAGCAGCCGGGCATTACAAGACGACCTGAAGAATGCCATCGGGCGGGCGGCCGCCTACCGCGCCGTGGTCGTGAGCCGACTATAGAGCAAAATAAGCGTGCTTTAGGACGGTGGAGCCAGGTTATTTAGTTGACTGATAATGTTGGGATAAAGGCTGGTTGCGCGGAATGAGTTATATCATTTGGGGCAGCTTTAGCGTTGAGTTTAGCGTATGGCCCCATACTACCTCGCTCTAGCTCAACCTTCCTAGCCTTATCAGTGTCAACTACCAGCGACAACGACATCACCATTGTAGTAGAGCCCAGTTCGGGTATTCTGCGAGCCGTTTGGGCCCGGCAGATGCTCACGGCCGGCCTTATCGACTCTTATTACTACCTCCTGGATGAGGCCGTGAAAGCCGGCTGTCGCTTTTGGCACCTCGACCTGCGGCTGCGCATCTGGCCGGCGGCTACCTTCAAAAACTGGCTGATTGACACGTTTGCGCCGCTAGCCACGCAGCGGCTCGGCGGCCCCGTGTACGTGGCCTACTGGCTGGCCGACCAGCAACAATCCAGGGCCGATGACCTGTTTGCGGAAGATATGCGGCAGCAGCTCGCTAAAGTTGGCTTTTACCCGGCTTTTTTCGAAAAGGAACTGGATGCCCGGGCGTGGCTGCTGCGGCAGCAAGCCCAGTAGTAGGCGCTCGCGAATGAAACCGGCGCTTTTCTTAGGCTGAATAGCTCGCTACGTCTACGTACCCGAATTTTGTGCTGCCTAGTGAATGGGTACGCGCAGCACCTCGCCCACGCGCAGGCTCGGTTCGGGCCGGCTGTTGCTGGCTTGCAGCTCCGCTACCGAGCACCCATAGCGCCGCGAAATATTAAAGAACGTATCGCCTGCGGCCACCGTGTGGGCGTAGTAGGTATCCGTAGCGGCAGCGGCCGGTGCTTGCGCAGCGCTGCTGGCCCCTACGCGCAGCACCTGCCCTACTTGCAAGGCTACGGTGAGCGAAAGGCCGTTCCAGGCTGCTAGCTCGGCGGGGCGCACGCCCAGGCGGCGGGCCACGCCGTACAGCGTTTCGCGGGGGGCCACGGTGTAGGTGCCGGCAGCCGGGGGCCGGGTGGCTACTGGTGCCGGCGCGGCCACCACGGGCCGGGCGGGCCGCGGGAGGGGCCGCACCGGCACCGAAGCCAGTACTACGGGTGAGGCAGGTGAGCTGGGCATGGCCACCGGCCGCACCGGCGCGCTGGGCAGCGCCAGTACTGGGGCACCGGGCACCTCAGTCGGCAGTTCGTTGATGGCGGCAATTTCCTCGGCTTCCTCTTCCGTTTCTTCGTTAGCAGGCTCGGGGGCCGGCGCCGCCGGGCGCTGGGCCACTATGGTCGGGGCGGGGCGGCTGCCGGGCAGGGCGCGGTATTCGGCCGCCACGTTGCGGGGACGCACGTGGGCCATCCACAGCACCAGGCCGGGCTGCACCGCTTCGCCCATGTGTAGGTGGTTGTAGGCCAGCAGCGCATGGCGCAGCACGCCAAAATGCTGGGCAATGGCCGTCAGGCTTTGGCCGGGGCGCACGATGTGGTACTCCTGCTCGGCCGCGTCGCGTTTGCGCTCAAAAAAGTAGGGCGAGCCCGGAATCAGCAATTCATTGCGCGAGAGCTCATTCACTTTCATGAAAAAGCCTTCGCTGGCACCACCCCGCGCCGCCAGCGAGGCGGGCGTATCGCCGGGCTGAGCCACTAGTGCCCGCAAGCCATTAATGCGTAAATAGCTGGTAGCCACTACCGGCGCCGCCATGGGCGCGGCGGCCGGGCGCGGCCCGCGGCGAGGCACCGAGCTAGTGGCCAGCATAGGCGAAGGCGTGGCGGTGCCGCTCAAAGGCACGAGCAGCGTATAGGCGCGGCCATTGGTGGGCACCTTGGCGGCGAGCAGCCACTGGTTCAGGCGGGCCACGGTGGCGGGGTCGGCCGAAAAGGCGGCGGCTTGCTGGGCCAGGCTGAGGCCGGGCGTGGCGGGCACCTCGCGCCAGGGCGTAAAGGGCACGGCGTGCTGCGCGCAAGCCGGCTCAAACACGACTTTTTGGGCAATAAAATCCAGAATGTACACGCTGCTGCTGGCCGCGATGTTCATGCGGGCGGCGTCCGCGTCGGATGGGCGGGTGTAGGGCTGCACGCCGCTGATACCCAAGTTGTAGCTGAGCAGGGTATTGACCCAGTTGTGCAAGCTGTTGTTGCTGCGCACGAGGTAGCGGGCGGCGGCGCGGGTGCTGGCCGTGAGGTGGCGGCGCTCGTCTACCTGGCGGTCCACGGTCAGGCCGTAGTCAAGGGCCGTTTCGCGCTTAAACTGCCAGTAACCCACCGCGCCGTGCTTGCTTTCGGCATTGCCGTTGAGGGCGCTTTCCTGCAAGACCAAGTACCGGAAATCGGCCGGCACGCCTTCCTCGGCCAGCACTTGGTCGATGAGCGGAAAAGCCGACTCGGCCAGCGCGATGCGCGCTTCGAGCGAGGCCTGGTGCCGGCACAGGCTGTTTACCTTGGCTTGCACTAGCTGGCGGGCTTCGTAGTCGAGCGTCAGGTGCAGGCCCATCGCGTCGATGGCCGCGGGTACGGTAGGCGGGGCCACCGCGAGCGCCGAGCGGCTCGCCAGCCCCAGCAGCAGTGCCGGGAAAATTTTTTTCATACCAAGAAGCCAGCCAGTGATTTCCCTCACGGGAACCGGCAAGATACTATAAAAATGGGCCGGCGAAGCAAAGCGGCCAGCCCCGAAACCCGCCAATACGCAGAAACCGGCCAGTAGGTGGCGCGGCACTCGCGGGCCGGTTTGGGGCTATCGCGTCGCGGCGGTTTCCTATTGCTACCCAAGACAAGCAACGCTAGCGAGGCGACCGGAGAATCGCTCGGCTGAGTTTTCTCCGGTCGCCTCTATAATGTTAATTTTCTAACAACCAGTCGACTAGCCGCCGGGAGGGCCGCCAAAGCCGCCCCCGCCGGGGCGGCCACCGCCCCCGCCGCCATCGAAGCCGCCGCGCCCGCGTCCGCGCCGCTCGCCGTCGGGGCCGCCTTCCTGGTTGGTGGGCAAGGTCATGTTGGCCGAGCGGATATTATAGGTGAACATCAGCATGAAATAGCGCTGGAGCACCGTGGTTTGCACATCTTCAGTATAAGCGGCCGTCACGTTGCGCTGAATGGCGCGGTTTTGGGCCAGCAGGTCGAAGGCGTAAAGCTTGATTTCGCCGCGCTGGCCGGGAAACAGTTTCTTGCCAATCGAGGCGTTCCAGAGCGCGTAGTTCTGGTTGTAGGCGCTGCTCAGGCCGCGGTAGAGCTGGTGCGCTACGTCGGACTGAATCGAGATGCCCGGCCCTACTATCCAGCTCAGGCGCAGGCGCGTGAGCTGGCTGAAGTAGTTGCTGTTCAGGCGCGTATTGAGCGTGTTGCGTACGAAGCTCTTGGTCGAGTTCGACGAGAGCGTGAAGTCCAGCCGCTCGCTGATGTTGCTGCTCAGCGTGACGCTGCCCGTCAGGGCCGGGTTGCGGGCGTAGTTGAGGCCGCCGTTCACGGTGCCCGGCGTCTGGCTGTAGCTGCCGCCCAGGCTGGCGTTGGCGTTCAGCTTTTTATTGAAAAATGGCTGGCCGTAGTTGGCCAGCGCGCGCACCGAATACTGCTGCTGGAGGTTGATGGACTGCGTGAGCTGGCCGGCCGCCGGCAGCCGGATGGCCTCCGTGGCATTGTCGGGCACGAAGGTGGTATCGCGCGACGCCAAAATAGTGCGGGTCGAAATCGGGTCTTGGGTGTAAGAACCTGAGAGCAAAGCAAAAAAGCTGCTCGACCGCTCGGGGCTCGACGCCGTGTAGCGCGCCACCAGGTTGTGCTGGTACTCCTGGCGCAGGCCGGGGTTGCCGATGGTCAGCTGCAGGGGGTTCGAGTTGTTCACCACCGCTTGCAGCTGGTTGATGCTCGGCGCGCTGGTGTTGGTGCGGTAAAACAGGCGCACGTTGTGTGTGCGGTCGGGCCGGAACATGAGCATGGCCTGGGGCAGAATGTTCCAGAACGTGTAGCTCACCGGCCCATCTATCGGGAATGTCTGGTCGCCGCGCAGCTGGGCCACCTGCCCGCTCACGCCCACCGAGGCCTGAATCTTGCGGTTATTGAAGCGGTAGCTCAGCCCGCCGCCCTGCGTGAGATAGTGGTTGTTAAAGACGTTGCTCAGGGCCGTATCGAGGCGCGAATACCGCTGGTCGGCGGCCTCAAAGTTGTACGTGCGCTTGTCCGAGTTATTGGGCGCGTAGTTGAGCGAGTAGTTGGCTTGCAGCTGCGACTGCTGGCTCAGCGGCTCGGTATAAGCCAGGTTGGTGCCGATGTTGCCGCTATTTTGGGTCAGCTGCGACTGCTGGTTGAGGTTGGTGGTCGTGCTGGCCGTGCGCAGCAGCGTCGAGCCCTCGCGGTCGGTATACGAGCCGTTGATATTGAGCGAGATAGTGCGGCCGGGGCGCTTGCCCAGGCGGCGGCGCAGCAGCAACTCGCCGCCGGGGTTCAGGCCCTGGTTGTTTGAGTTGTACAGCGTGTTGATGTTGCTGAGTACATTGCCGCCGCTCGACGTAACGCCGTCCAGCGACCGGTTGGCGCTGTTTTGCTGCCACGACAGACGCGGCCGAAACAGCAGCGACGTGGCCGAGTCGAGCTGATGCTCCAGGCGGAAATTGGCCCGGTGGTTATAATTGATGCTGTTCGAGAGCGAGCCCTCGCGGTAAAGCGTGCCGGTAGTGTTGGCAAACTGCCGGTTGGTGCTGCTGCTGAGCGCGTTGTTCGAGCGGTTGAAGAAGTAGCTACCCGTGAGCTCGGTCTTTTTCTTGTTCCACGAGTTCGAGTAGTTGAGGCCCGCCGCCACGGTGTTGCTGATGCCGCCATTTTGGCTCACCAGAAAGTCGCCACCGTTGCCCCCGCCGCCGCGCCCGCCGCCGCCGCCCACCACGCCCAGCAGGTCGTCGGTGCCGAAGTTCTGCTCGTTCACGTTGTTGCTCTGGGCCAGCACCGTCACGCGGCGGTTCTCGTGAAAGTCGTTGAGGTTCAGGCTGGCGCGGTAGCGCGTGCCCTTCACGCTCTCGCCGCCGTTGGGCCCCACGCCACCCACGAAGCGCCCAAACTGCCCGTTCCGAAAAGCCGGCTTGGTAATGATGTTCAGCGTCTTTTGGGTATTGCCGTCGTTGAAGCCCGAAAAGCGGCTTTGCTCGCTCATCTGGTCAAAAATCTCGACCCGGTCGATGGCGTCGGCGGGCAGGTTTTTGAGCACCGCGTCGGGGTCGGTGCCAAAAAATGGCTTGCCATCGACCAGCACCTGCTGCACCTGCTCGCCTTGAGCCTGGGTTTTGCCCTGCGCATCGACCTGGATGCCCGGCATCTTGTTGATAAGGTCGCCGGCCGTTGCGTCGGGGTTGACCTTGAACGATTTAGCGTTGATGCTCGTCGTGTCGCCGCGCTGCACCTGCACCACCTGGCCGGTCACTTCCACGGTTTTCAGCACCGTGCCGCCCACTTGCAGGGCCAGGTTGCCGATGGCCACCGGCTGCCCGCCGGCGGGCACCGTGAGGGCCTGGCGCTGGTCGGCGTAGCCGATAACCGAGGCCGTGAGCAGGTAGCGCCCCGGCGCCACGTTATCGAGCTGAAACGAGCCATCCTGGCCCACGGCCGTACCGGTTTTCACCGAGTCGGGCAGGTGCGTGAGCACGATATTGGC
>JAKONR010000425.1 GCA_022701825.1 Hymenobacteraceae bacterium
GCCTCGTGTACATCGACAAAAACAAAACCGACGGCCAGTACTACCCCAGCAAAATGCTGTGGGCCCTCGGCAACTACAGCCGCTACCTGCGCCCCGGCGCCGTGCGCCTCGACGCCCAACTCGCCGACCCCACCCGCGCTGGCCAGCCGCTGGTATCGGCCTACAAAAGCCCAAATGGCAAGCAACTAATCACCGTCGTGGTGAACGACTACGACGCGCCCGCCACCGTGCAGCTCGCGCTGAGCGGCGGCCGGCTGGGCGCGGGCAAAACCTACGTAACCTCGGCCACGGCCGACTTGCAGCCCGGCGCGGCCGTGCCGGCAGGTGAGCCGCTGCGCGTGGCGCCGCGCTCAGTTACGACGCTGGTGAGCGAGCTGCGCTGAAGCTCTTACTCAAGCTATTTTGTCCGAACGTGGGCGCCTCACCCCCCAGCCCCCTCTCCTTTTCGGAGAGGGGGCTGGGGGGTGAGGCGCCCACGTTCGGACAAGCGCACAGAGCTAAATACTATTTCCACCCCCTTCACTCCTTTTCATGCTACCCACCCGAAAACTACCCACCACCCTAGCCCTGCTCAGCGTCGGCCTACTGCCCCTGGCCGCCCAGGCCCAAAAGCCGGCCCCGCCCGCCGTGCGCCAGAACGTGCCGATTGATTCCATCCGGCTCAGCGACCCGTTTATTCTGGCCGACCAGCGCACCCACACCTACTACATGACCGGCACCGGCGGGTTACTCTGGCAAAGCAAAGACCTCCGGCGCTGGACCGGCCCCACCCAGATAGCCCAGCCCGACCCCACCTCCTGGATGGGGCCTAACCCCATGATTTGGGCGGCCGAAATCCACCCCTACCAGGGCAAATACTACTACATCGCCACCTTTACCAACCGCGCGCTCACTATCGACACCGTGGCGGGCAAGCCTCTGGAGCGCCGCGCCAGCCACATCCTGGTGAGTGCGCAGCCCGCCGGCCCCTACCGCCCCGCCGGCGATGCCACGTATCTGCCGGCCAATAAGTCGACGCTCGACGGCAGCTTTTGGGTGGACAAAGACAAAAAGCCCTACCTGCTGTATTGCCACGAATGGGTGCAAAACCAGGACGGCACGGTGGAGAAAATCGAGCTCAAGCCCGACCTGAGCGGCACCACTGGCCCCGCCCAAATTCTATTCCGGGCCAGCGCCGCGCCCTGGAGCCGCGAAAACCCGCGCTCGGGCCCCGCCCGGCCCAACAAGGTGACCGACGGCCCCTGGGTGTTTCAGACCAAAACCGGCAAGCTCGGGATGCTCTGGACCAGCTGGATTTACGACGTGTACACGCAGGGCGTGGCCTACTCAGCCAGCGGCACGCTGGCCGGCCCCTGGCGCCAGGAGCCGCAGCCCATCACGCCGCCCAATTATGGGCACGCGATGCTGTTCCGCACCTTCGAGGGCAAGCAACTCATGGTATTGCACAGCCACCAGGACATCAACGGCCGGTATCACCGCGTGCCGCACTTTTTTGAGGTCGACCTGTCGGGCGACAAGCTGGTGCTGGGCAAGGCGTATCGGCCGTAGGGCATTCGCAATGACAGGCGGTTTTCAAACTGCAGACTGTCAAAATCTCATTTCAACCTCCCCTTTTCCTACACACCATGACCCTAAAAATTCCGCTCCTTCTGGCCTTGAGCGGGCTATTGACTACCGCGCCCGCCCTGGCTCAGCGCCAGCAGCAGCTCTTCAATGCCGACTGGAAATTTCACCTCGGCGACGCGCCGGGCAGCGAGCAGCCCCAGGCCGCCGACCAGGACTGGCGCGCCCTCAGCCTGCCGCACGACTGGGCCATCGAAGGGCCGTATAGCGAGCAATGGGCCAGCGCCACGGCATTTTTGCCGGGCGGCCTGGGCTGGTACCGCAAGACGTTTGCCGTGCCCGCCAGCTTTCGCAATAAGCAGGTGTTCATCTACTTCGACGGGGTATATAAGAATAGCGAGGTGTGGCTGAACGGCCACTCGCTGGGCAAGCGGCCCAGCGGCTTCGCCTCCTTTCAATACGAGCTGACGCCTTACCTGAAAGCCACCGGCCCCAACGTGCTGGCCGTGAAAGTCGACCACCACGAGGTGGCCGATTCGCGCTGGTACACCGGCTCGGGCATTTACCGCAACGTGTACTTGCTGGCCACCGCGCCGGTGCACGTCCGGCCCTGGGGCGTGGCCTTCACCACGCCCACCGTGAGCACCAGCGCCGCCACGGGTAAGGTAGCCGTGAGCTTTACCAACGCCTCGGCCAAGGCGGCGACCGTCGTGGTCACGAGCACCTTGCTCGATGTCAAAGGCCAGGCCGTAGCCACCGCCAAGCAAGCGATTTTGGCTAAGCCCAAGGGCGATGCCACGGCCAATCTCACGCTGCCCATCAAGCAGCCGGCGCTGTGGTCGGTCGAGCACCCCAACCTGTACCGGCTGCGCACCACGCTGGCCGTGGCGGGCCAGCCCGTCGATGAAGTGAGCGAGCAGGTGGGCGTGCGCACCATCCGCTTCGACGCCAACCAGGGCTTTTTCCTGAACGGCGAAAACCTGAAGCTCAAGGGCCTGTGCATCCACGACGATGCGGGCGCACTCGGCGTGGCCGTGCCGCCCGAGGTATGGGAGCGCCGCCTGAAACTGCTAAAAGCCGGTGGCTGCAATTCCTTGCGCATGAGCCACAACCCCCACGCCGACTACCTCTACCGCCTCTGCGACCAGCTGGGCTTTTTGGTGATGGACGAGGCCTTCGACGAGTGGGAGCACGGCAAGAATAAGTGGGTAGCCGGCTGGAACGTGGGCACGCCCGCGCAGTTTGGCCCGCACGAGTACTTCAAAGAGTGGGGCGAGCGCGACCTGCGCGACATGGTGCTGCGCAACCGCAACCGCCCGAGCATCATCATGTGGAGCATTGGCAATGAGATAGATTACCCCAACGACCCCTACTCGCACGAGGTGCTAAACACCGGCCGCAACCCCCAGATTTACGGCAAGGGCTACCTGCCCACCCACCCGCCGGCCGCCGAAATGGGGCCCATCGCCCAGCGCCTAGTGGCCGTAGCCAAAAAGGCTGATAATTCGCGCCCCATCACGGCGGCGCTGGCTGGCGTGGTGATGTCCAACTTCACCGACTACCCCGCCGCGCTCGATTTGGTGGGCTATAATTACCAGGAATTTCGCTACCCCGAAGACCACGCCAAGTACCCCAAGCGCATCATTTACGGCAGCGAAAACGGCATGGGCCGCGATGCCTGGGCGGCCGTGGACAGCAACGCCTACGTGTCGGCCCAGTACCTGTGGACGGGCATCGACTACCTCGGCGAGGCCGGTAAGTGGCCGCAGCGCGCCAACGGCGCGGGCCTGCTCGATATGGCCGGCTTCCCCAAGCCCGAGTACTACCTGCGCCAAAGCCTCTGGACCAGCGCGCCCATGCTCTACCTGGTAGCCGCCGAAGCGCCCGCCGCCGGGGCCGCGCCCAGCCGCCGCCAGCGCGGCACCGCCACCTGGAACTGGCCCGCCGCCAGCCAGGTGCGCGTGAGCGCCTACACCACCAACGAGGCCACCGAGCTGTTCCTCAACGGCCAGTCCTTGGGCCGCAAAACCGGCCGCCAGCCCACCTGGGACGTGCCCTACGCCGCCGGCGAGCTATCGGCCAAAGGCTACCGCGATAGCAAACAAGTAAGCGAGCACAAGCTGCAAACGGTGGGCGCGCCCGCCGCCCTTCAGCTCACGCCCGACCGCCGCACGCTGCCCGCCAAAACTCGCGGCGTGGCCCAACTCGAAGTCGCCATCGTGGATGAGGCCGGCCGCCCCGTGCTCACCGCCACCGACGAAATCGCGGTGGCCCTCACCGGCCCCGCCCGCCTATTGGGCCTCGAAAACGGCGACCTCGCCAACCACGACAGCCCGACCACGCCCCGCCACCGCGCCCACCAGGGCCGGCTATTGGTGTACGTGCAGGCCACGGGCGCCGGCCCCATCGGCCTCACGCTATCGGCGCCGGGCCTGCGCCCGGCCAGCACCGAGCTGCGGGCCGAATAGTAGCTAGCGCTTACCGGCAACCGGCGTTTTAGGAGCCGCTGAAGCCGACTTTTGGGGGGAGGTAGGCACGCGCTGGCGCGGGGCTGCCTTCCCCTTTTTCGTCGGTGTTTTGGTCTTGGGTTTGGCTTTAGGCCGGGTTTTGGGCTTGGGCTTTTTGATGTCGGTGGCGAAGTGTTTGCCAAATACCGTGCGCCGCGTGGGCCGCTCGGTAGGCCGCCAGCGGTAGCCTTTGAGGCGGGTGTTCTCCTCGTTCAGCTCGTGGGGCGGGATGAACATGGCGTCGGGCTTGGCCAGCAGACTAATCGTCTTAATCTTGCCCTCTAAAAATCCCACTCGGATGGTACCCGACAGCGACCTGTTAACGCCCGTCATGGCCGTGTCGCCATCGAGCGCGTAGTAGAGGCTCTCGGCATTGCCGAGCACGTCGATGCGGTTGATACGGTTCTGCTTGAAATAAGCCAGAATATTGCGCCCCTTCACCTGGTTGAAGTCGTGCAGCGTATCCTCGCTTATCACGAAGGCCTTGGAAAACAGCCGTACCTGGTCAATTTGCCCGCGCTTCTGCCGGATTTCCATCGAGTCCGACGTCAGCTGGTTGTGCACCTGCCACAGAATGGGGTCGCGGTTGAGGTAAATGATGCTATCCTGTCGGTCGTAGGTCAGCGAGTCGCACCGCCCCTGCATGGCGCCCCTGAAAATCTGCACCTTAGGCCAGGCATACAGGATGGGTCGTTGCGCTGCCCGGTTGGGGCGCGTTTCTACGCTCAGCAGCGTGTCGGCAGCTAGGTACAGCGTGTCCTTGCCCGAAATATTGCGCACCACCGGCCGGCTGCCGTAGAGCTTGGTACGGCCCAGGTTGCGCCAGTAGCGGCCCACATCGCCGCGCAGCAGCACGTTGTCTTTCTTGGAAAGCAGCGAGGCGTGGCCGGTGGCCAGGCCTTCCTGCCGCACCTCATCGTAGGCCAGCTGGTCGCCGCCGAGCAGGTAGCCCGGCGTTTCTAGCTTGGCATTGAAGCGAAAATCTGACTTGCGGGTGATGGTGTTGTACGTGCCCTTCTCGGCGTACAGGTTGCTGCTCTGCGAGCCCTTGATGCGGGTCGGCCCGTCGAGGTACGCGATTTTAGTGACGGTGTTGAACGTCAGCGTATCGGTGCGCAGGTCGGTTTGGGCGCCCTTGGCATCGGTCGAAACCAGGTGAATATCTTGCCTAAACCGAAATACCTTGCTGCGCGTGTCGTAGTAGCCCTGCTGGCTGTCGAGCACGTTTTGGGGGTCGGTGAGGTGGCCACCGGTGGTGTAGTAGGCCGTTTGGTTGGTCAGGTTGTAGTCGAGCGCGCTGGTGGTCAGTGTCATGCGCGGGTCGCGCATCACCACGTTGCCGGTCATGCGGGCCGTGCGCCGGTCGCCGTCGTAGGTGCCCCGGTCGCCGGTAATGGTCACGGTATCGCTCTGCACGATGCGCACGTTGCTGAACGCCTCAATCTCGTTGCGGTCGAGGTACTGGTAGGCCGAGTCGCAGTACAGCAGCACGTCGTCTTGCCGGAAGCTGACGTTGCCCAGCAGCTTGCGGATTTTCACGCCGTTGAACACCCCGCCTTGCAGCTCGCGGGTGCCGGGCAGCAGCTGCACCGGCGTGCCCTTCACGGGCGTGCCCGGCTGGGTGGCCGTGGCCGAGGTTTTGGGCGCGGCCGCCGGCGGGCGGGCCGGGGCGGCGGGGCGGGAAGCGCCCGGCCGGGTTTGCGCGTGCAGCGAGAGGGTCGGCAGCACCAGCAGCAACCAGAAACTAAAAAAACGAAGAAGTGGCATTTAGGGGCCAAAGTTACGGCGGGTAGTACGGGGCTAACGCGCACCTTCGCGCCCTAGTGCCGGGCGGCGGCGGGAGCGGCCCCGCCCGCCGCCCGCTACGTCACAGCAGGTCGCCAATTTCGCGCACGCCCACCGGCCGCTGCGTGGTGAAGCCTTCGCCAAACTCCACGCCTATCAGGTGGCCAAACTCACGGGCGCGGGCTTCCATAAAGTGCGCGAACGTCTGCCCCGAAAGGTAAGTTTGCGGGGCGCTGGGGTCGGCTCCGGCATTAAAAAACTGCGTGCCGTAGGCGTTGATGCTCGCCCACTTGCCGGCCCAATATGGCGTAATGTCCACCACAAAATCAGCCGGAATCTGCCGGTCCTGGATATAATAGTACACGTTTTTTGGTCGCCACGGGGCCTGCGGCCGCCCGTCGTGGCCGAGCGTTTCTGTCATGCGCAGCCCGCTCAAAAAGCAGGCATCGGTCGCTAGCTGCGCGCCGCGCCCGTGGTCGGGGTGCCGGTCGCGAATGGCGTTGCAAAGCACCACCTCGGGCTGGTAGCGCCGAATGGCCGCGATGAGCGGCAACTGGTGCTCGCGGTCGTTTTTAAAGAAGCCATCGGGCAGGCCCAAGTTTTCGCGCGCGCTGAGCTGCAATATCTTGCCAGCTGCTTCCGCCTCGGCCGCCCGCGTCTCGGGCGTGCCGCGCGTGCCGAGCTCGCCCCGCGTAAAATCAACAATTCCTACCTTCTTACCGGCCGCCACCGCCGCCAGCAATGTGCCGGAGCACGACATCTCGACATCGTCGGGGTGGGCGCCCAGCGCCAATACATCTACCTTGACCACAGATTCAAACGAATTAAACGGATTTCGCAGATACGCCCGCCTGCGGCGCGCTGACTAACCGTTCTTAAATTATTTGCAAGTATTTAACAACTATTTGATTAGTCAGCGCGCCGCAGGCGGGCGTATCTGCGAAATCCGTTTAATTCGTTTGAATCTGTGGTCCGGGCTACTTGACGCGCAGTTTCTTGCCGGGGCGCAGGTTGGTGCCCAGGCCCGGATTCAGCTTTTTGAGGGCGCTCACCCGCACCCCGTAGCGCTCGGCGATTTCGGAGAGCGTGTCGCCCGCCCGAATCTGGTGCTGGGCCACGCGCCGCGCCGCCGTGGGCTCCGGGGCGCTGCTGGCGTTGCGGCCGCGGCTGCTGCCCCGGCCCCGCCGCAGCGCCTGGCTGTAGTAGTTGAACAGCGCCGAGGTAATGGTAAAGTTGTCGCTCCGCAGCTCGTAGCCGGGGAAGTTGTACATCAGCGTCGGGTTGATGGGATTGCCCTCGTAGCGCACCTCGTAGTGCAGGTGCGAGCCCGTGCTGCGCCCGGTGCTGCCCCCGAGCCCAATCACCTGCCCGGCCTTCACAAAGGTGCCCACCGGCAGCAGGGCCTTGCTCAAGTGCCCGTAGAGGGTTTCGATGCCATTGAAGTGACGCACAAGCAGATAATTACCGTAGCCACCGCCATCGTACTTGCTGATGCGAATAACCCCATCAAACGCCGCCCGCACCGAATCACCGGTATCCAGGTCGAGGTCGACGCCGAAATGCCAGCGCCCCCACCGAAACGTGAAGCCCGAGGTAACGGGGGTTTTAGTTAGCGGCATGCGGGCAAAATGCTGCCGCACCGGGTCCACCAGCCGCAGCGTGAGCGTGTCGCGGATGCGCCGGCCATCGACCCGGTAGGGGTTGATATTGTGCGTGTCCCAGATGGAATAGTAGCCCGCCACCTTCACCCACGATGAGTCAATGAGCACCTCATCCGACATCTCCACTATCTCCTGCCCGCCTTCATTGAGCGTCGTGGTATCCTCGCTCACGATGCTGAGCTGCCGGTTCAGGTTAAAAATTGATTTGGCGGCGTCCGATTGCTTGTCGGGCATCACCTCGGTTTCGATGATGGTCGTGGTATCGGGGCGCACGTAGCGCATGGTGGGCGTGCGGGCGCGGTAGAAGTCCTTGCTACGTGAGCGGCCGCCAGACCTCGCCCGGCCGCTTTTAGCCTTGGTTTTCACCTTGCGATGCTGGGCCTGCGCGGCGGCCGGAGCCCCCAGCCAGCAGGCTAGCAGCACCAGCAGCGCGGGCCAACGAAATGCTTGTTTCAGAAAAATCAAAGGAACCCAAAAATGGCAGCGGCGGCTCAAATAAGCCACCGCCGCAGAATGTTGGCATAAAACAACTGGCACTCGACAAACGCAGGCAGATAAGATTTAGCTTATCCACCCTTTCATAAAGCTGGAAAAGCAACTAAAAGCCGTCTTTTGGGCTTCTAGGCTGCATTTCGCTCGGCCTAGTCGTGCAGCCCTGCTAGGTAGCGCTCAGCGTCCAGGGCCGCCATACAGCCGCTGCCCGCCGCCGTCACGGCCTGTCGGTAAGTGAAATCCTGCACGTCGCCGCAGGCAAACACGCCATCCACGTTGGTTTTGGCCGTGCCCGGCAGGGTTTTCAGGTAGCCCTGCTCGTCGTGGTGCAGGTAGTCGTGGAAAATCTTGGAATTGGGCTCGTGCCCAATGGCCACGAAAAAGCCATGCACCGGAATTTCCCGGGTTTCGTGGGTCACCAGGTTTTTTACGCGCACGCCTTCTACGGCGTGCTCGCCCAGGATTTCATCGGTGGCCGTGTCAAACAGCACCTCAATCTTGGGATTTTCAAGCACCCGCTTCTGCATGATTTTCGAGGCGCGCATGGCGTCCTTGCGCACCAGCATGTACACTTTCGAGCACAAGTTGGCCAAGTAAGAAGCCTCTTCGGCCGCCGTGTCGCCAGCACCCACGATGGCAACCTCCTTGCCCCGGTAAAAGAACCCGTCGCACACGGCGCAGGCCGATACGCCCGAGCCATTCAGGCGCGCCTCCGAGGGCAAACCCAGCCACTTGGCCGAAGCGCCCGTGGCAATGATTACCGCGTCGGCAGTCAGTTCCGTGCTTTCGTCAATCGTGATTTTGTGCGGGTGGCCCGAAAAGTCGACTTTCGTGGCAATGCCGTAGCGAATGTCGGTACCGAAACGCTCGGCCTGCTTTTTCAAATCCTCCATCATTTCCGGCCCCATTACCCCATCGGGGTAGCCGGGAAAATTCTCCACGTCGTTGGTGATAGTGAGCTGCCCACCAGGCTGCAAACCCTGGTACATAACGGGGTTCAGCCCGGCCCGCGAAGCGTAAATAGCGGCCGTGTAACCCGCCGGTCCCGAGCCAATAATCAGGCAATGAATGTGTTCCATGTGTAGGGCGCGCTTTAGCTTGCCTTTTATAAGTCTAATAAAGTTTCGCAAGGCAAGCCAAAGCTTACCCTACAAAAAACCCCAACCTTGCAGCCGGGGTTTTTAAGTCAACAAATTTAAACAAAAACTAGCCTAAATATGGCTTCAGCGCCTTTGAGCGCGAGGTGTGACGCAAGCGGCGAATGGCTTTCTCCTTAATCTGACGCACTCGCTCGCGGGTCAAGTTAAACTTCTCGCCAATCTCTTCCAGCGTCAGCGCTGCTTCGCCATTGAGCCCAAAGTAGAGCGTAATCACATCAGCTTCGCGCTTGGTCAGGGTCGAAAGGGCGCGTTGCACCTCCTTGCGCAGCGAGTCGTTCATCAGGCCCGAGTCCGGCGTCTCTTCGTCCTCATTTTCAAGTACGTCGAGCAAGCGGTTTTCTTCGCCCTGCACAAAAGGCGCATCTACTGATACATGGCGACCCGAAATCTTGAGCGTATCCACTACTTCCGAAGTCGTCAGCTCAAGTACTTCGGCAATCTCTTCGGGCGAGGGCTCGCGCTCAAACTTTTGCTCTAGCTCCGAGAACGACTTGCTGATTTTATTCAGCGAGCCCACCCGATTCAGGGGCAAACGCACGATGCGGCTCTGCTCGGCCAAGGCTTGCAGAATGCTCTGGCGAATCCACCACACGGCGTAGGAGATGAATTTAAAACCGCGGGTTTCATCAAAGCGCTTAGCGGCTTTGATAAGGCCTAGGTTACCTTCGTTGATGAGGTCGCCTAGGCTAAGACCTTGGTTCTGATATTGTTTAGCCACCGACACTACGAAGCGCAGGTTGGCTTTGGTCAGTTTTTCCAGCGCCTTCTGGTCGCCATCGCGAATGCGCTGCGCCAGTGTTACCTCCTCGTCGGGCGTCAGCAGGTCCACTTTGCCAATCTCCTGGAGATACTTATCCAGCGACTGGCTTTCGCGGTTGGTAATCTGTTTGCTGATTTTTAGCTGTCTCATCGGTAACGGTGCTAATTAGATAGTTTTAAAGGAGTTAGAAGGAAGCATACTACCCGGCCGGCTCCCGGCCAATTCAATGGGAAACAACAGGACTATACGGGCAAAAGTTCGGCTGGATGAGGCAAGGCCAGAAAATAAGGAAATAGGAAGATTTTAGCCGGATTATAAGCAGACAGCCACAATTAACGGTCCAAACTTTCAATTTCCTTATTTTTTGGCCTCACCTCAACTGACCTAGGCTGGCTTGTCCAGCAGTACTTTGCGCGAGAGACGGTATTTACCCGTCTTCTTGTCGATGTCTACCAGCTTCACATCTATCTCCTGCCCTACTTCCAGCACACCTTCGAGCGACGCGATGCGCTCGTGCGTTACCTCCGAAATGTGCAGCAGGCCGTCTTTGCCCGGCATAATTTCCACGAACGCACCGTAGGGCTGAATCGAGCGCACCTTGCCTTTGTATGTTTCGCCTACTTCGGGCTGCGCCGCGATGGCCCGAATGCGGTCGATGGCACCCTGCATATCGGCCTGGTTGGCGGCGTAGATGCTGACGTGGCCTTTCTCGTCCTTCTCCTCGATGATAACCGTGGCGTTGGTGTCCTTCTGAATCTGCTGAATAACCTTGCCGCCCGGCCCGATTACGGCACCGATAAACTCTTTGTCAATCAACATTTTGTGCGAGCGCGGCGTGTGGGCCTTCAGCTCGGCGGCCGGAGCGGCAATGGTCTTGGCCATCTCGCGCAGGATGTGCAGGCGGCCTTCGCGGGCCTGGTGCAGCGCGGCGGTTAGAATCTCATTGCTCAGGCCCTGGATTTTGATATCCATCTGGCAGGCGCAAATGCCTTTCTCCGTACCAGTTACCTTAAAGTCCATGTCGCCAAGGTGGTCCTCGTCGCCCAGAATGTCTGAGAGCACGGCGTACTCGCCGGTTTCTTTGTCCTGCACGAGACCCATGGCGATACCGGCTACGGCGGCGCGCACCTTCACGCCCGCGTCCATTAGCGCCAGCGAGCCGGCGCAGACAGTAGCCATCGAGCTGGAGCCGTTCGACTCCAGAATGTCCGACACGATGCGGATGGTGTAGGGGTTTTCTTCGTCGGGCGGCAGCACCCGCTTGAGCGAGCGGGCGGCCAGGTTGCCGTGGCCGATTTCGCGGCGGCCGGCGCCGCGGTTGGGCTTTACCTCGCCGGTCGAGAAACCGGGGAAGTTGTAGTGCAGCATAAATTTCGAGAAGCCCTTGGTCAGCGGCTGGTCGATAATCTGCTCATCAAGCTTAGTGCCGAGCGTGGCCGTGGTCAGGCTCTGGGTTTCGCCGCGAGTAAAGATGGCCGAGCCGTGGGCACCGGGCAAATAGTTGATTTCCGACCAGATAGGACGAATCTCCGTGAGCTGACGGCCGTCGAGGCGCACGCGCTCCTTCACCATCATGTCGCGGATGGCCTTCTTCTCGGCCGACGAGTAGTAGCGGCTAAACTGCTTCATGTCCAGCTCGGGCTGCTCGGCCACGAGCTTGTCCAGGAACGCCTTCTTCACGCCCGAAAAGCCTTCTTTACGCCCCGATTTGCTGGTGTTACCCGCGCGAGCAATGTCGTAAGCACCTTGGTAGATGCCTTCGTGAATCAACGCTTTGAGCGCGTCGTTTTCTTCATACTTAGGATATTCGCGGGGCTGCGATTCGGGCGTGCGGCCCACGGCCTCGGCCAGCTCCTTTTGCAGCTGCACCTGCGCCTTGATGGCTTCGTGGGCGAAGGCGATGGCAGCTACCATTTCCTCTTCGCTCACTTCGTCCATTTCGCCCTCTACCATAGCTACCGAGTCGCCGGTAGCCCCCACGATGAGGTCCATATCAGCGCGCTGCAAGTCGCTGGTTTTGGGATTAATCTGGAACTGACCATCGATGCGGGCTACCCGCACCTCCGAAATCGGACCGGCAAACGGGATATCCGAAATCGACAGGGCGGCCGAGGCAGCCAGCGCGGCCAGCGCGTCGGGCTGCACTTCCTTATCGGCCGAGATGAGGGTAATCATTACCTGCACCTCGTAGTGGTAGTCTTTGGGAAACATCGGCCGCAGGATGCGGTCGACAAGGCGGCAAATGAGGATTTCGTAGTCGCTCAGGCGGCCTTCGCGGCGCTGAAATGAACCTGGAATCTTACCGGCCGAGCCGAATTTCTCCTGGTAGTCTACCGACAGCGGCAGAAAATCAACGCCCTCGCGCTGACTGGGGGCCGATACGACCGTAGCGAGCAGCATCGTGTCGCCGAGGCGCACGACTACAGCACCGTCGGCAAACTTGGCAAGCTTGCCAGTTTCAATGGAAATCTGGCGGCCGTCGGGCAGCGCCAGGGTTTTGGTAATCGCGTGGGGTGCGGGCATTCTTCGAAGAGGTAAGTAGCTGGAAGCTAGGAGCTATAAATTATCGAACTAAACAAAAACTTGCAGGTAAACAGTTCAGGCAAACGCAGTATCGGGAGGGGGCCGCTGACTCGCTCCTAGCTTCGGCTACTGCGCTTACTGGCACGGCTTAGGCACCGGCAAAAAAAAGAGTAGGGAACCCTCTTTAGAAGGCTCCCTACTCCCGGTAGTTGGGCTTACTTACGGATGCCCAGCTCTTTAATGATGGCACGGTAGCGGTTAATCTCGCGGTGCTGGAGGTAATCCAGCATGCGGCGGCGCTTACCAACCAGTTTGAGCAGACCTAGGCGCGTGCTGTGGTCTTTTTTGTTAACTTTCAGATGCTCCGTGAGGTGCTGAATGCGGTGGGTGAACAGCGCAATTTGCGATTCGGCCGAGCCGGTATCGGTATTTACTTTCTGAAGGCTGTTTTTTTCGAAGATGGCCTGCTTGGCCTCGGTCGAGAGTATCATCGGCAGATAGGAATGACCCGTCTTAGATTAAAAAATAAGAAAATTGTCGTTGC
>JAKONR010000362.1 GCA_022701825.1 Hymenobacteraceae bacterium
AACTACGGATAGAATTACGTAATTTCGCCCTCCCAACGCGAAAATATATACCCCAAATCATGGCGGAGTCGAAAGTAAAGGATGCGTCGAAGGGCGCGAAAGGTAGCAGCAACGGCGCGGCCATGCCGCCTGTTAATACTACCCACGAAGCTACTGGCGTAGAAACTATGCAACAGGCCGCCATTGCGCAGGAGATGCCGGATGCTCATAAAGGCGAAGAGGAGGCGAACGCACCCACGGCCAGCTCAACCACCGAGCCAAAGTTTCCGAAGGAGACCTACCTGACTTGGTACGAGCAAATGCAACTCATCCGCAAATTTGAAGAAAAAACCGGCCAGCTCTACGGCCAGCAAAAAATTAAGGGTTTTTGCCACCTCTACATCGGCCAGGAGGCCTGCGTAGCCGGGGCCGTGTCGGCGCTGGAAAAGGGTGATAAGTACATCACTGCCTATCGCGACCACGCGCATCCACTGGCGTTGGGCACGTCGCCTAATGCCGTGATGGCCGAGATGTTTGCCAAGGTCACCGGCTGCTCGAAGGGCAAAGGCGGCTCGATGCACATGTTTGACAAGGAGGTCGGCTTCATGGGCGGTCACGGCATCGTGGGCGCGCAGGTGCCGATGGGGGCGGGCATCGCCTTTGCCGAGAAGTACAACAAGACCGGTAAGCTCTGCATCTGCTACATGGGCGACGGGGCCGTGCGCCAGGGTGCCCTGCACGAAGCTTTCAACATGGCTATGCTGTGGAAGCTGCCGGTAATTTTTGTGGTCGAAAACAACGGCTACGCGATGGGTACGTCGGTGCAGCGCACTTCCAACGTGACCGAGCTATATCAAATAGGCCGGGGCTACGACATGCCTTCAGAGCCGGTGAACGCCATGAACGTGGAAGACGTGCACGACGCCGTAGCCCGCGCCGCTGAGCGCGCCCGCGCGGGTGAAGGCCCCACTTTTTTGGAGTTCAAAACCTATCGCTACAAGGGGCACTCGATGAGCGACCCCATGAAGTACCGCACCAAGGAAGAGCTCGAAGAGTACCGCCAGCGTGATACCATCGAGGCCGTGCGCCACACTATTCTGACTAATAACATGGCAACCGAGGACGACCTCGCGGCCATTGATGAGCAGATAAAGGCGCGCGTGCTGGAGGCGGTTGACTTTGCCGAAAAATCGCCCTACCCCGAGGCGTCCGAGCTGTATGAGGATGTGTACGTGCAAACCGATTACCCTTATATTCACGACTAGTATCCTTAACTTGACACCCGGCCGGGGCATTTTCGCGACGGCCGAATCTGCGGCGCGGCTCCTGTTGCATGAGTCGCGCCGTTGAGCTATCCAAGCAGATGTCTAAAATTCCCTACACCGTCAAAACGCCGGGCGCTCGCCAACCTGTTCGGCCCGTTTCGACCGACCCGCTGGCCCCGGCCGAAGAAAACTACGTGACCGAGAACCCACTGCTCGAAGACCCCGATGCGCTGGCCGCCCGGCTGGCCGAGTCGGAGGATTTCTTGCGCCGCAACCGCAACGTCCTGCTTGGCGCACTGCTAGCGGTAGTGCTAGCCGTAGGGGGCTTTTTTGGCTACAACTACTGGCGCACGCAGCAAGATGCGCAGGCGCAGGCTGCCATGTTCCGGGCCGTTGACAACTGGGAGGCCGATTCGCTTAAGCCCGCGCTGCAAGGCGATGGCAAGCTACCTGGCCTCAACAAAGTAGCCAACGAATACAGCGGTACCAAGGCCGGCAACCTCGCCAACTTCTACGCCGGCGTGGCATTGCTCAAGCAGGGCAAATTTGCCGAGGCTTACACGGCCTTAGATAAATTCAGTTCTGACGACTACCTGGTGCAGGCTCGCGCCTACTCGCTTATGGGCGATGCCCAGCTAGAACAGGGCAAGGCCAAAGAAGCCGCAGCCCTTTATGCTAAAGCCGCCGATTACAAAGCCAACGAGTACTTCACGCCCAGCTACCTGCTCAAGCAGGGCGTAGCGCTCGAAGCAGCTAAGGATAATGAAGGCGCGCTGAAAGCTTATAACCGCATCATCGACGATTATGCTACGGCGCAAGAAGTTGGCGAAGCCCGCCAGGCCAAAGCCCGCCTTCAGCAGTAAGAAGCTACCTCAATTATGGTAGTTACTAACGGCACTCTTCCTGCGGGAAGGGTGCCGTTGGCCGTTTATAGCGGCCCGGTGGGCTTACTTTGTGCTGGGTTCAGCGTGTGTTGGCTACCAGCAGTAGCTCGCTCGCCAACCCTTCCGAATGGGGCCTTTTAGCCCCCACTACTATTCATAGCATGGCAACCGAACTGCACAACCTCAGCACCTACGATAGCTCAGGATTTATCGACATCAGTGAAAAGCGTTTTGGGCTGGTCGTAGCCGAGTGGAACCGCGAGCTTACCGACACGCTGAGCGCCGGCGCTTACGACACGCTGCTTAAGCATGGCGCCAAGCCCGAAAACGTGTTTCGCAACACCGTGCCCGGCAGCTTCGAACTGACGCTGGGCGCCCAGCTACTAGCCCAGCACGAAGAGGTAGACGCCGTAATCTGCTTGGGGGTCGTTATCAAGGGCGATACCAAGCACGACGACTACATCTGCCACGCCGTGGCACAGGGCCTGACTACGGTTGGGTTGAAATACAACAAGCCGGTTATTTTCGGCCTCGTCACGACCAATACCTTGGAGCAGGCCTGGGACCGCACCGGCGGCAAGCATGGCAACAAAGGCGTTGATGCCGCCGTGGCCGCCATTCAGATGCTGGGCTTTTAAGCGCAGGGCTTTCAATCTACCGAGCGGGTCTTATCTTTGCGCTGGCCTAAGTTATTACCTATTAGCTTAGCCCCAGCATTGCCAAACGGGCAAACCGGCCGGTGCTAAACCATTTAGCTAGGTTTGGTGTTAGGCTGCTGAACTGGCGCGAGCCAGCTATTCGACTTACCTTTTATGCCTTCCCTTTCAATGTCTGAGGAAAACCTGCGCTATTCGCGCGAAGATTTGGCGGAGTTTGATAAGATTATCCAGGATAAACTCACGGCTGCCCGCAAAGAGCTGTCTTTCATCAAAGAAACCCTGACCCGCAACAACGAGTCGGGCACCGACACTACCGCCGCTTCGCTGAAAGTGCTGGAAGACGGTGCCGAAACGGCTGAGAAAGAAAGCCTTAATCAGTTGGCTTCGCGCCAGATGAAATTCATTCAGCAGCTCGAAAACGCCCAGCTCCGCATCAAAAACGGTACCTACGGCGTGTGCATCGGCACCGGCAAGCTCATCCCCAAAGAGCGCCTGCGGGCCGTGCCCCACACCCAGCATTCCATCGAGGCCAAAATGGCCCGCCGCGATTAAGTAGCACAAGAATCTCTGGCCCGGACCCGTGGCTGGCGCTTTGGCAGCCAGCCGGCGGGTCCGGGCCTTTTTTATAGCAGGTTGCCCCGTGGTTTTGGGGAGGCCAGCTGGCACTACCGCCAAAAACCAAAAGCCGGCCCACCAGTACACCAAAATCCGCACCTAGCAATCCCGCACCACTATTATGGCTAAGCAAAATTTTTCAGATAACAAGTCGGACCGGCGCGGTTCGGCCGGTAACAGCGGCCGTCCCGAGCGCTCCAATCGGCCTGAGGGCCGCGGCGGCTACGGTGCTCCGCGTGGCGGCGACCGGCCCGCAGGCCGGGGCGAATACTCGGGGGCGCGGCCTTCCTTCGGGCAGGGCGGCGGCAGCAAGTTTGGCGGTGGCCGGCCCGGCGAGGGCGGCAGCCGGGGTGGTTTTGGCGGCGGGCGTTCCAATGAAGGCGGCAGCCGGCCCAGCTTCGGCGGTGGCCGTTCCGGGGAAGGGGGCAATCGTGGTGGCTTTGGTGGCGGGCGCGCCAGCGAGGGCGGCACGCCGGGTGCTTTCGGCGACCCTAGCCGCCGGCCCTACAACAGCGGCGAGGCCCGCCCGGCCCGGCGCTTCGACGCGGGCGAGAACAAAGAATCGCGCGGCCGCGAGGAGCGCGGCGAGCGCCCGGCCTATCCGCCCAAGCAAATCTGGCAGGGCCAGCCGGTGCGCTACGAAGGAAAGCCCACGGTACCCCGGGGCGCCGCTGGCCAGCGCAACCGCAAGTTCATCAAGCAAGACCCCGATAACCCGACTCCCGCCGCCGAGGCGCGCCCCGTGTACACCGGCCGCGACGAGCGCTCGGCGTTTGAGGAGCGTGGTGCGGGCAAGGCCGCAAACTACGGCGCCGACCGCCCCTACCGCCGCGATGGTGGCCAGGGTGACGGCCGCCCCGAGCGCCGCAGCTTCGACAAGCGCGAAGGCGGCAGCGACGACCGCAAGCCTTATGGCGAGCGTGGCGGCAGCAGCTACGGCGGCGACCGCGAGCGCAAGCCCTACGGCGAGCGTGGCAGCTACGGCAACGACCGGGGCGAGCGCAAGCCCTACGGCGAGCGCAAGCCCTACGGCGACCGCAGCCCCGGCCGCGAAGGCAGCAGCTATGGTGGCGACCGCGACCGCAAGCCTTACGGCGAGCGAGCGGCCGGCAGCTTCGACAAGCCGCGCAGCACCGGCGAGCGGCCCAGCACGGGCGGCACCTTCCGGGAGCGGCGCGAGGCCATGCGGGCCGCTGAGAGCGGGCCACGCTCGAGCACAGGTTACGGCCGTACCGACAACCGCGCCGACAAGCCCAAATACGGCGAAAAGCCGGGCGAAGCGCCTACCTACAAAAACCTCAAGCACTACGAAAACGACAAAACTCGTGGCAACAAGCGCCGCGCCAGCGAAGAAGACTTCGGCAACGAGGAACTGCGCCTGAACCGCTACATCGCCAACGCGGGTATTTGCTCGCGCCGCGAGGCCGACACGCTGATTGCGGCTGGCGAGATTCGGGTAAATGGCGAAGTAGTGACCGAAATGGGCTACAAAGTGCAGCCCACCGACACGGTGCAGTACGGCAAAACCAACCTCAACCGCGAGAAGCTGGTGTACGTGCTGCTGAACAAGCCCAAGGACTTTATCACGACCACCGATGACCCCGAGGGGCGCAAAACGGTGATGGACCTCGTGGCTAAAGCCTCCAAAGAGCGCATCTTCCCAGTGGGCCGCCTCGACCGCAATACCACGGGCCTGCTGCTGTTTACCAACGATGGCGAGGTGGCCCAAAAGCTAACCCACCCCTCGCACAAGAACAAGAAAATATACCAGGTCGAGCTGGATAAGCCGCTCACCGCCGAGCACCTAGGCGAAATAACCGCCGGCCTGGAGCTGGAAGACGGCAAAGCGGAAGTAGACGACGTGGCCGTAGTGGCTGGCAACCCACACTTTGTGGGCATCGAGCTGCACAGCGGCCGCAACCGCATCGTGCGCCGCATTTTTGAGCACCTGGGCTACGACGTGGTAACGCTGGACCGCGTGCAGTACGCCGGCCTCACCAAGAAGGACCTGCCCCGCGGTAAGTGGCGCTTCCTGAGCGAGCAGGAAGTAATTCGGTTGAAATACTTTATGTAAAGTGTAAAGGGCAGTTATCGATGAAATTCATCAATAACTGCCCTTTCTAATTTATGACAACCTTAGCGCTCGACCTGGGCAATACAGCCCTGAAATACGGCGTATTTACGGCGGCGGGCTTGCAGCAAAGCGGCGTGCTGGCCGCGCCCGCCGCGCTAGCCGAGCTTTGGCAGCACCACCGGCCCGAGCACGCTATTTTGGCTTCCGTGGCCAGCGAGGCCGAGGCCCAGCCCTGGCTGCAAGCGCTCCGCGACCACCTGACCAAAATCCTGCCCCTGCGGCCCGGTTTCACGCCCGTGCCTGTGCACAATGCCTACGCCACGCCCCAGACGCTGGGCGCCGACCGGCTGGCCGGTGCGGTAGGCGCGGGGCACCTGCGGCCGGGCCAGCCCACGCTGGTGCTCGATGCGGGCACCGCCCTCAAGCTCGATTTAGTAGCCGACAACACCTACCACGGCGGCAGCATCGCGCCAGGGCTGCAAATGCGGCTGCGGGCGCTGCACACCTTCACGGGGCGGCTGCCGCTGCTGGAAATGCCCGAACCTGAGGCCCCGGTGCAACTAATTGGCGACTCTACGGCCTCTTCGCTGCTGAGCGGGGTGCTGAACGGGGCCGCGGCGGAAGTAAACGGCCTAGTGGCCGACTACCGGCGCCGCTACCCCGGCCTGGGCCTGGTGCTCACGGGCGGCGATGCGGCCCACCTGCGGCCGCGGCTGGCTGCGGACTTGGGCTTTATCTTTGTAGTCCCCGAACTGGTGCTCATTGGCCTCGACCGGATTTTACGCTATAATGTTGACCGATAAAAAACTACTTTTGGCCGCGCTGACTGCCGCGCCGCTACTGCTGGCGGGCGCGGCCCAGGGCCAGGGTTTGGGCAACTCGCCCTACTCGCGCATTGGCCTGGGCGACCTCTCGGGCAACCTCGGCGGGGTGCGCCAGCTAGGCATGGGCGGCGTGGGCCAGGCCGCGCCCAACACCGGCAACATCAACGAGGCCAACCCGGCGCTGCTCGTGTACACGCCCCGCACCATGTTCGAGGCTGGCTTTAGCGGCCAGTACAAAACCGTGCGCAACGCCACCAACTCGTACCGCACGGGCAGCATCACGCTGGCTTACTTGTCGTTTGCGGTGCCGGTTAATAAGCGCTGGTCGGCGGCGGTGGGCCTGAAACCCTTCAGCTCGATAGACTACCAGGTAAGCCAGACGGCAGCCGTAAATGGTGACCCATTTGTGCTGGCCCGCAAAACCTACGAGGGTACGGGTGGGCTCTCGGAAGCCTATTTTGCCCACGGCATTCACGTCTTCCGCGACCTCAACATCGGGGGCAGCGCGTCGTACCTGTTCGGCACCCTCGACCAGAACACCGGTACCGCCATCTCGGTCCAGCAAACGGTGATAGAGCGCGAGCAGCTGCGCTACGCCGACTTTTTGCTGCGCGCCGCGCTGCACTACCGCCACAAGCTAGGCAAGGACCTGAACCTGAACGTAGGGGCCACCCAGACCTTCCCCACCAATACCAAGGTCACGCGCCAGCGCACGCTCGAACAGCAGGACATCAACCGCTCGACCATCGACGGTACGGTCGTGAACCTACTCAACGACGCGGGCCGCACCTACATCCCGATGCTGTCGCAGGGTGGCATTTCGGTCGATAACGGCCGCAACTACTCCGTCAGCGTTGATGGCAGCTGGCAGCAATGGTCCAAATTTCAGGCCTTTGGCGATGCCTTGCGCGCGCCGCTCGGCGATACGTGGCGCGTGGCGGCGGGTGGCGAGTACACGCCCGACCCCGGCTCGGTGCAGCACTACTTTCAGCGCGTCACCTACCGCCTGGGCCTGAGCGTGGCCCAGATGCCGTACCGCCCCGGTGGGCAGGTGCTCTACGACCGGGCTCTTAGCTGGGGTTTTGCCTTCCCACTGCCCACAGCCACCTCCCTCGAATCGACGGTGCTCAGCCTGGGCTTCATGTATGGCGTGCGGGGCAATACCGACTACCTCTTCGGGAGCAGCGGTGGCAGCAACGTGCGCGAAAACTACCTGCGGGCGCAGCTGGGCATCACGCTCAGCAACCGCTGGTTTATCAAACGTCGCCTCCAGTAATATGCTGGCGTTCAGCTACCGCTGCCTGGCTACCGCCGCGCTGCTGGCCGCGCTGCCGCTGGCCGGCTGCACCGAGAAGGACGACGGAGCCGCCAAGCCCGTCGTGTACAACGGCCCGCTCGTGGAAACCACCAACGTGGAAACGCTCGTGAGCGACTCGGCCCGCTTGCAGCTGCGCCTCACCGCGCCGCTCGAGCAGCAGTACGAAAACGGCGACATGCTGTACCGGCAGAGCGTGCACGTGCAGGTGTATGACAAGCCGGGTAAGCAAGTGGTGAATACGATGGACGCCAAGTTTGGCAAGCTCGACAAAGCCAAGCAGCTCTACACCATGCGCGGCGACGTGCGCGTGGCCAACGTGCCCGAGCAGCAAACGCTGCGCACCGAAGAGCTATTCTACGATAAGCTCAAGCATAAAATCTACACCGACACGGCCATGGCCGTGCGCATCCAAACGCCGACCGAAGTGCTGACCGGCTACGGTATGGAAGCTAGCGAGGATTTTTCGCGCTATAAAATCAAGCGTCCGGTAGGCACCTTCACGCTACAGCAGGCGAAGGAACAGGGTATTTAGGGCCAAGGAGTAGAAACATGAAGTTTGATAAGTCGCTGCTCAAGACGGTGTTGTTTGCCTTTGGCGTGGTCACGTTCGTGATTGCTACTTACCAGACCGTACTGCAAAACGACCTAGTGGGCAACTACTGGATATACATGATTTCGCTGAGCTGCTGGCTGCCCTTGCAATACTGGCGGCGGCAGGAAGCCCGCCGGGCCAAAGAAATTGAGGTAGCCAAGCAGGTGGCCGAACTGAACAAGCCGACCAAAACCGGGAAGGCAAGCGGGAAGAAAAAACGGCGCTAAAGAATACCGTGGACTCAGCAGGTCTGCGCGGGGCTAGGTTTATTCTGCCACGCGCGCCCCCGCCGGGTCCACGGCACAGCGTTTCAAGGGCTTTGGCTTGGCAGTTCCGGCAAATTGTGGTTATTTTGCGCTTCATTTGACCAAGTGCGCTTACATTTTTTGAGTTTATAAATGGCTTTAATTAACACGATTCGGGAAAAATCGGGGGTGGCCGTGGGCGCCGTCGCCATCGGGATGCTGCTCTTTATCGTGGGCGGCGACCTGGTGGGGGGCCGCAACCGGCTGTTTGGCCGCAACGACCAGGTGGTAGGCGAAGTAAACGGCGAGAAAATTGAGCTGCCCGAATTCACCGCCGCGCTCGAGCAAGCCAAGCAAAACTTCACTAACCAGCAGGGCCGCCCGCCCGACGACCAGGCCCTGAGCTACCTGCGCGAGCAAACCTGGAACCAGCTGCTGGCCCGCCGCGCCTACCAGCCCGAGTTTGAGAAGCTGGGCCTGACCACGCCCGACGACGAGCTCGTGGACCTGGTGCAGGGCGACAACATCACGCCCAGCCTGAAACAAGCCTTTACGGACCCCAAAACCGGGCAGTTCGACAAGGCGCGGCTCATCGAATACCTCAAGGGCATCGACAAGCTGCCGCCCGAATCACAGGCCGCCTACCACAAGTTTGAAGCCGACCTGCGCGACTTCGACCGCCCGCTGCAGAAGTACAACGCCCTGCTCAAAAACTCGGTGTACGTGACGTCGGTAGAGGCCAAGCGCTTTGGCGAAGCCCAGGATGCCAAGGCCAATTTCCGCTACCTGTTCGTGCCCTACACCAGCCTGTCGGACTCGACGGTGAAGCCCACCGATGCCCAGCTGCAAGACTACCTCGACCGCCACAAGGGCCGCTACAAGGTAGAGGACGGCCGCAGCATCGAGTACATCGTGGTGCCCGAAGTAGCCAGCAAGGAAGACAGCGCCGCCATCCGCCAGAACATGGACGCGCTGGCCCAGCAGTTCCGCACCGCGCCCAACGACTCGCTGTTTGCTAAGCAAAACTCGGAGCAGCCCTACAGCGGCGCTTACCTCACCACCACGCAGCTGCCGCAGCAGCTCACCAGCCAGCCGCTGGCCGTGGGCCAGGTCTACGGCCCATTTGCCGTGGGTAATACGCTGGCTATCTACAAGGTAACCGGTGAGAAGCCCAAGCCCTCGGTGCAGGCCAGCCACATTCTGTTCAAGACCGAGCCGAACATGACGCCCGATGCCAAAGCCGCCGTGAAAAAGCAGGCCGAGGAAGTATTGGCGAAAATCAAAGCGGGGGCCGACTTCGCGGCGATGGCCAAGCAGTACGGCAGCGACGGCACCAAAGACAAGGGCGGCGACCTCGGCTACTTCGACAAAACCAGCATGGTGCCCGCATTCAGCAAAGCCGCTTTCGGCGCGCCCGGCCTGGGCCTGCTGCCCACGCTGACGGAAACGAACTTCGGCTACCACATCATCAAGGTGACGGGTAAGAAGTCGGAGAATACCTACCAGGTAGCCTCGATTCTGAAGGCCGTGCAGCCCAGCGAAACCACCCAGAACGCCACCTACGACCGCGCCCAGCAGCTCAAGGCCGACGCGCCCGACCTGGAGGCCTTCCGCCAGCTGGCCACTAAGGATAAAACCCTGCAAAAGCAGGAAGCCAAAAACCTCGACGCCAACGCCCGCTCGGTGGGCACCATCCAGAACGCCCGCGAAATCGTGCGCTGGGCCTTCGGCTTCGGGCCAGACGGCAGCAAGACGGAAGTAGGCGACGTGCAGCTGTTTGACATCGGCGACCAGCACATCCTGGCGGCCCTCGTGGACACCCGCGAGAAGGGCACCGCCACCGTGGCCAGCCTCAAGCCCGAGCTGACCGCCGCCGTGCGCAACGAGCTGAAGGCGAAAGAAATTATCGCCAAGCTGCAAGGCAAAAACGGCTCGCTCGAAGACCTCGCCAAAATCGCGGGCAACGGCGCCGTGGTGCAAACCGCCGAGGGCGTCAACCAGGCGCAGAGCACTATTCCCGGCGTGGGCTTCGAGCCCGATGCCGTGGGCCGCGCCTTTGCCCTGAAGCCGGGCCAGAAATCGGGCCCCATCCAGGGCGAGCAGGGCGTGCTGGTGGTGGAAGGCACGAGCGTAACGCCCGCCACGCCCGGCGACGTGAAGGCCGTGCGCACGCAGCTGGCTCAGCAGCGCCAGCAGCGCCAGGATGGCCTGATTTACGAGGCTATCAAGGGCCACGCCAACGTGAAAGACAACCGCTCGAAGTTCTTCTAAGCGCGGTTAGGTTGAAGTAAAAGCGGCGGCTTCCGGGAGGAGGTCGCCGCTTTTGGTTTTTAGCGCACAGAGGGCACGGAGGTACACAGAGCTAATTCGTACTCTGTGTACCTGCGTGCTCTCTGTGCGCAATAAAGAAACCAGTACTTAACTTGGAAGCCGTACCAAGCGCGGTTTGAACGGTTGGGCCAGCGATTGCCGTTTAGCCCCCAAACGCCGCGTGGCACCCCGTTTCTCTATGGCTATTTCTTCGATGCGTCGCCTTTCGCTGTTGCTGCCGCTGGGCCTGGCGCTGGCAACCTCGCTACACGCCCAGCCCACGCAGGGCGGGCCGCCGCGCCCCGGCTCGTGGGCGCCCGTGAGCGGGGCCACGCTGGCCAAGGACTACGCCCGCCGGGGCGAGTACGACAAGGCCGTTTTTCTATTTGGCCAGCTCAAGGAAGCCGAGCAAACCAGCCCCGCCGTGCTGCCCGACTACCTGGCCGCGCTGCAAGCCAAAAAGCAGTATAAGGAGGCCGAAAAGCTGCTCAAAAAAGCCATCAAGCAGCACCCCGAGGAGGGCGGCTACGGCGTGTATTTAGGCGGTATTTTGGCGGCGGGTGGCGACACGCTGGCGGCCAAAAAGCAGTACCAGAAGGTAGTGGCCCAGCTCACGCCGACGCAGGTAGGGCCGGTGGCCGCCGAATTTGGCCGCCGCGATATGCCGCAGTGGGCCGAGCGTACCTACCTGCGTGGCCGCGAGCTGGCTAAGAACAACTCGGAGTACGCGCCGCAGCTCATCCAGCTCTACACCCAGGGGCAGCAGCAAGGCAAGCTGCTGGCTGAAACCCTGCGCCTGGTGCAGCAGGACGAGCAGCAGTTGCCCTTCGTGCGCAACATGCTGCAGAATGCCCTGCACGACGAAAAGGACTTCGATACCCTCGATAAGCTGCTGCTCACGGCCGTGCAGGAGCACCCCGAGCAGGCGTCGTACAGCGAGCTGCTGCTGTGGCTGCAAGTGCAGCGCCACGACTTTGCGGGGGCGCTCATTCAGGCCCGCGCGCTCGACCGGCGGGCGGGCACCAAGGGCGAGCGCGTGCTGCAGCTGGGCAGCATCGCGGAGCGCAATAAGGACTACGAGAGCGCCATCGCGGCCTACGAATACGTGGTGCGTGAGCAGCGCCAGGGGCCGTACTTCCAGGTGGCGCGGCAGCGCCTGCTGCAAGCCCGCGAGGCGCAGGTGCGCGACACCTACCCCGTGGACCAGGCCAAAGTGCGCGCCCTGGCCACCGAATACGAAAGCCTGCTCGCCGAGCTGGGCCGCACCCCCGACACCGCCCCCGTGCTGCGCAGCCTGGCCGACCTCTACGCCTTCGTGCTCGATGACAAGGCCAAGGCCATGAGCCTCTTGCAGGAAGTGGTGGCCATGCCCCGCGCTAGCGCCGACGTAGTAGACGCCGCCAAAACCACCCTCGGCGACCTGTACCTGCTAAAAGGCGAGCCCTGGGAAGCTACCCTGCTGTATTCGCAGGTCGAAAAAGCCCACCCCGAGGCCCCGCTTGGCTACGAGGCCAAGCTGCGCAACGCCCGCCTGAGCTACTTCGCCGGCGATTTTAAGCTGGCGCAGAGCCACCTGGACATTCTGAAAGAAGCCACCACCCGCGAAATCGCCAACGATGCCATGCAGCTCTCGCTGC
>JAKONR010000516.1 GCA_022701825.1 Hymenobacteraceae bacterium
TACGCACGCTTCCCGAACCCAGGCGGGCCGTAGTGGAAAGCAAAAGGGTGGTGCGAACCGGGTAAGTCATTGCGAAGTGCGGCCGTGGGCCAGCAAGTGTGCTAGCAAACCAAGGGCCATAATGGAGCCGCAAAGGTAAAAGTTCCTACTTTTGCCCGCAATAGTTGAAGGTATTTTTTTCGTAGGCCGCACAGTGGCCGCGAACTATTTAGGTATGCATAACCTCGCGGTAACACTATATAAAATTGGGGGCGGCATTATCGACGATGCCGCCGAACTAGCTAAGTTTCTGGCGCTACTGGCCCAGGCACCCGGCCCCAATATCCTGGTGCACGGCGGCGGCAAAGGCGCCAGCGCCCTCATGCGCGAGCTCGGCCTCACGCCCACGATGGTCAACGGCCGCCGCGTGACGGACGCTGCCACGCTCGATATCGTGGTGATGTTTTACGCCGGCAAAACCAACAAGGAGGTAGTCGCCAATTTGCAGCGCCTTGGCGTAAACGCGCTGGGTTTAAGCGGGGCCGACGGCAACGTAATCCGGGGCGCGAAGCGGCCGGTGAAGGACGTGGATTTCGGCTTCGTGGGCGACCTTACGGCGGCCAGCGTTAACAAAGAATTAATCTTAGGTTTGCTGCAAACCGGCATCACGCCGGTGCTGTGCCCCATCATCCACGATGGGCAGGGGCAGCTGCTCAACACCAACGCCGACACCATCGCCTCGGCCGTGGCCGTGGCGCTCGCCCCGGTGGCCGACGTGACGCTGCACTACTGCTTCGAGAAAAACGGGGTACTGCGCGACGTGAATGATGATAATTCGGTAATCCCCGAAATCGACGCGGCATACTACGAAACGTTGAAAACGCAGGGCATCATCGCCGACGGGATGCTACCCAAGCTCGAAAATGCGTTTGCGGCGCTGCACGCCGGCGTGCGGCAGGTCGTAATCGGTCACGCGCTTAACATCAATTCCGAACTGCGCACGTTGCTGACGATGTAATATATGCATTGTTCAGACAAACACAATCCGCTGTTTCCGTTGGCTTCGGTAGCTGTAGTAGGTATACTGAGTATTACCCCTAGCTATTTTCGAAATGATTACACCACGCTGCTAGATGGAATATGCTTAGTTATACTGCTGTTGAATAGCTATTTATATGCGGCCAAACGCAGCAGTTTCCTGGTGACCGTGGTGGCACTGTGCCAACTCGTTTATTGCCTGGGAGCATCGAGCATGGATGTTGAAGCAGAATTCAGTTACACGAGAATTGAATGCTTGCGAGGTATGGGAATGCATCCTGCTGGTACTGCTGAAACCCTTGAAGCTGCTGCCATGGCGGCTGCATTGGCACTCATTATCTTGGAAGTATTATTGATAATAAAACTGCTCATGTTATCTGGCAGAACGCAGTATGGCTTTGGAAGAAAATACTGAAATTCATCGGCTTGCCACCGATGCCATCGAGTTGCTGAAGCAGCTTCTTGCTATCCCTTCTTTCTCGCGCGAAGAAGCCGGCACGGCCGACCTGCTCCTGCAGTTTCTGGCGCAGCACGGCATCCCCGCGCAGCGGCAGGGTCACAACGTGTGGGCGACCAGCAAAACCTGGGACGCCGCGCGCCCCACGCTGCTCCTCAACTCGCACCACGACACCGTGAAGCCCGGCCCAAGCTGGACGTATCCGCCCTTCGCCGCGACGCTGGAAGGCGACCGCCTCACCGGCCTGGGCAGCAACGACGCGGGTGCGTCGGCGGTGAGCTTGCTGGCGGTATTTCGGTATTTCTACGAGCGGCCCACGGCGTTCAATCTCGTCTGTGCCATCACGGCCGAGGAGGAAATTTCGGGTGCGAACGGCGTGAAAAGCATCCTGCCTGCGCTGGGCAAAATCGACCTCGGCATCGTAGGCGAGCCTACCGGTATGAATGCCGCCGTGGCCGAAAAAGGCTTAATCGTGCTCGATGGCGTAGCGCGCGGCCGCACCGGCCACGCCGCTCGTAATGAGGGGGATAATGCGCTCTATAAAGCGCTTGATGACGTCAGCTGGCTGCGCAACTACCAATTCCCCAACGTGTCCGAACTACTCGGTCCGGTGAAGATGACGGTCACGCAAATCCAGGCCGGCACGCAGCACAACGTGGTGCCTGATGAGTGCCGCTACGTGGTGGACGTGCGCCCTACCGATAGCTATTCGAACGAGGAAATTCTGACTATAATTCGGGCAAATGTGCAGGCCGAAATCACGCCGCGCTCCACGCATTTGCAGTCGTCGGGCCTGCCACTCACGCACCCGCTGGTGCAGAAAGCAGTAGCGATGGGCAAGACTACCTACGGCTCGCCCACGCTCTCTGACCAAGCGCTGATGCGCTTCCCGACGCTGAAAATGGGGCCGGGCGACAGCGCCCGCTCGCACGCACCCGACGAGTACATTTTGCTCAGCGAAATTCGCGGTGGCATTGCCGACTACATCGAATTGCTGAGTGGTTTTGAATTGTAAAACGGAGTGGCACTTCGTTTCCGCGTAAGGCCGTGCGCAAACGCGAAACGGAGTGCCACTCTATTTTACACAACTAGTAGCTTCTTATGAAAATCTGGGAAAAAGGCTTTTCGGTCAACGATAAAATCGAGAAATTCACCGTCGGCCAGGACCGCGAGCTGGACCTGTATCTGGCTCCTTTCGACATGCAAGCTTCCAAGGCGCAGGCCCGGATGCTGGCCAGCATCGGCCTGATTTCGCGGGCGGAGGAACGCCAGTTGCTGCAAGGGCTGGATGAGCTGCTGGCGCAGGTCGAAAACGGTACGTTTCAGATTGACAAAGATTTTGAGGACGTACACTCTAAAATCGAATATTACCTGACCGAAAAGTTCGGCGACGCGGGCAAGAAAATCCACGTGGCGCGTTCGCGCAACGACCAGGTGCTGACGGCCATTCAATTATTTATCAAGGACTACTGCGAGAAAATAGGCGCAAAAATCCTAGAGCTGGCCGAGCTGCTGTTGCAACAGGGCGAGAAATATAAGCACGACTTGCTGCCCGGCTACACGCATTTCCAGGCGGCGATGCCGAGTAGCTTCGGGCTGTGGTTTGGGGCGTATGCCGAGCATTTATTGCTCGACCTGAGCTTGCTGGAAGCCGCGCACGCCGTGGCCGACCACAACCCGCTGGGCTCGGGCGCGGGCTTCGGCAGCAGCTTCGGCATCGACCGCGAGCAGACGACGCGCGACATGGGTTTTGCCCACGTGGCCGTGAGCGCCGTGGGCGCGCAGATGCTGCGCGGCAAAACCGAAAAAACGCTGGCCTTCGCCATTGCCGGCGTGGCCGGCACGCTCAGCAAACTGGCCTACGACCTGGTGCTGTACAACAGCCAGGACCTGGGCTTCGTGCTGCTGCCCAAGGAGTTTACGACGGGCTCCAGCATCATGCCGCACAAGAAAAACCCCGACGTATTTGAGCTGGTGCGCGCGCACTGCAACCGCCTGCAAGCGCTGCCCACCGACATCATTCTGACGATAAACAACCTGCCCAGCGGCTACCACCGCGACTTCCAGATTCTCAAGGAAATCCTGTTCCGACCGATGGTGCAGTTTGCCGATATTCTGGATATTCTGCTCTTCGCCGTGCCGGCCTTGCAGGTAGTGCCCGGCGTCATCAATCAACCGAAATACGACGCGATATTTTCGGTCGAAAACATCAATCAATTAATCCAAAACGGCGTACCGTTTCGAGACGCCTACAAGCAGGTGGGCCAAGCCGTAGACGATGGTAGTTACGTGCCGCACAAGGAGTTCGCGACGACGCACCTGGGCAGCGTGCACAACCCAGGGCTGGACGTGCTGACGCAGCGCTTGCACCTAACGCGCAAGCGTTTGCCGTGGGCAAAATAGCGCGGGCTTTTAGTCCGCGAGTGCAGGGAGGGGGGTAATTCACCCGGAAACACTCGCGGACTGAAAGTCCATGCTACGAAACTATCAGCGCAGATATACCGCCTCAAACCGCGCCAGCGGCGTGGTGTCGGGTTCGGTGGCAGCGTACAGGCGCAGCGTATCGCCGCTGATGCGGAAGGAGTGCGCGGCGGCCAAGGCTTGCGTAAAAGCCTGCTCGGTGGCAATGGCCGGGCAAGACATGCGCGTGCTCAGTACGGGCGTGAAAATGAGGTGGCTGATGCTGTCGGTAGCCGCGGTGCTGCGGAAGCGGTTGCAGCTGCCCTGGCCCTCGGCCGCACCCGTGCGGCGCAGCAGCAAATACGGCTCCTGGCCGCCCTCGGGCACCGTAATGGCTTGGTTACCAGCCTGGCGCAATACCCAGCGCGTTTCAAATAAGGAGGCGCCGGGCGCGGGCGGGCGCGCCTCGGTAGTGGGCGCGCTCGTGGCAGTGGGGCTGGTGGTTTGGCAGCCCAGGCACGTGAGGCCGACGCAAGTGGCGAACGCAGCAGAATAGCGAAGCATAAAAAGCAGCCGGCCAGAAATTACCCTCGCCAACCATTCCTCATACGGGGGGGCCTGCCAAAAGGTAGCTGGCAGGGCCGCGAAACGGCTGGCTTGGGTGGGGCGTCGCATAGGTTAGCGCATACCAAAAAGGCGGCTTGAATCCCTTGGAATCAAGCCGCCTTGCTAGTCGAGGAAAAGCTGAAATTACCGGCCGTTGCTACCCAGCCGCAAAGCCAATCCTGCGCCTACGGTGGTGGCGCCCGCGCCCAGGCCACCCAGCACGCGGCCCACGGTAGCATCGAAGCGCAGGCCGGTCCAGGGGCGGTAGTAGAGGCCGGCGGTGCCGGCGGTGGTAAATTGGTCGCGGCCCCGGCCGTAGGCTTCCACGAAGTAGCCGGCGTTGTCAGAAATCGGCGCGGTGAGGGCCAGCGAACCCAGGTACTGCCCGCGCGATATATCGGCGGCCGTGAGGCCGTATTGGGTGAAGCCAAAATTGCCTTCCAGCGCGGCGCGGCGGCCAATTTGCTGGCTCAGCAGCAAGCGGCCACCGGGGGCGATTTTGCCGGTGCGCAGGCCCGCGCTGCCAGTATTAGGCAGGGCAGCCTCGACCAGCAGCGAGGCCTGAAAGCGGCTGGCGCGGTCGGGCGTGAGCATCAGCTTGGTGCCCACCGTGAGCGGCGCCCAGCCCACCGAATCGGGGCGCAGCGCGGGCGCTTCGCCGCCCAGCGTGCGGGTGCCCGGCGCGCCGTACACGTAGGGCTGCGTCACCCTGAATTCCATGCTGTTGAAAAAGCCAATGCGCAGCGTGGCCGTGCTGCTGCTGAGGCCTGCGTCGAGGCGCGGCGCGTAGCGCTGCACGCCGGTTTCGAGCTGAAACTTGCCGGCCCGCAGCACGCCCGCCGTGATGGTTTGGCCGGGGCGGTCGGGGCGCACGTGCTGCACGAAAGGCGCGTCGAAATTGGGATTGTTTTCGTCGGGCGTATTCTGGGCCAGGGCGGGGGTGAGGCGGCCCGCAAGTAGGGCGGCCAGCACCAGCGGAGTGGTCTTGGGCATATAAACCCGACGTGCAACCCGGCGCGATGGTTCAACGTAGCGTGTTACGTTTTTCGAGAGAATAGAGCCTTGCTTTTGAAATACAGTCGGTTACAGGGACGCATCTTGGTGCCTCACGCTCGGCGAACTCAACAACGATGAGACGCAAAGATGCGTTTCTACCCTGTTTTTTAGAAAAAAAAAGGCGCGAACTCTCCGGAGTTCGCGCCTTTTCAACGGGTAGTACGCGCAGGCCCGCAGGGGCCACGGTACCGCTTATTTGGCGGCCTGAATGGCTTGCACGGCTGCGGCAGCCGTGGCCTGGTTTTGGGCGGCGTTGGGCTTGCCTTTTTGGGCATCAGCGCCTTTCTGAATGGCACCTACCATCGCTTTATCGATGCCGTAGGCTTTGAGCTGCGGCACCATTGCCAGCTGCTGCAAGCGGGTTACGGCTTCCGAGAAGGCCTTGGGGTCGTCGAGGCGGCCTAGCATCTGGGTTATCGGGCCGATGTAGCGGTACTTGCCCTGGCCGTTGGCCGCGTCGTAGCGGTCGCGGATGAAGGCCCACTGCGCCGAGCCACCCTGCTGGGCGTACACGCTCATCATGGCCGCGCCGAGGGCGGCCGGCGCGT
>JAKONR010000372.1 GCA_022701825.1 Hymenobacteraceae bacterium
CACCTGGGATTCTTTGGCGCAGTACCAGACGCCCGAGTGGTTTCGAGATGCCAAATTTGGCCTCTGGGCGCACTGGGGGCCGCAGTGCCAGCCCGAGCGCGGCGACTGGTACGCCCGCGGCATGTACGAGGAGGGCTCGGACCAGTACAAGTTTCACTGCGAGAAGTACGGCCACCCGTCGAAGTTTGGCTTCAAGGACGTGATAAACGAGTGGAAGGCCGAGGAGTGGAACCCCGACGAGTTGCTGGCGCTGTACAAGAAAGCCGGGGCCAAGTACTTCGTGTGTTTGGCCAATCACCACGACAACTTTGACCTCTACGACAGCAGCCACCAGCCCTGGAACTCGACCCGCCTAGGTCCCAAAAAAGACCTGGTGGGCGGCTGGGCCAAGGCCGCCAAAAAGCAGGGCCTGCGCTTCGGCGTGAGCGTGCACGCCGCCCACACCTGGAGCTGGCTCGAAACCGCCCAACGCGCCGACAAAAACGGCCCGCTGGCCGGCGTGCCCTACGATGGCAAAATCACCACCGCCGACGGCCAGGGTAAGTGGTGGCAGGGCTACGACCCGCAGGCGCTGTACGCCCAAAACCACCCCCTGAGTGAAAACAGCCAGGACAACGGCATGATACACCGGCAGTGGGACTGGGGCAACGGCGTGACGCCGCCCAGCCCGGAGTACTGCGAAAAATTCTACAACCGCACCATCGAACTGCTGGACAAGTACCAGCCCGACGTGGTGTATTTCGACGATACGGCCCTGCCGCTGTGGCCCGTGAACGACGCCGGCCTGCGCATCGCGGCGCACATGTACAACACCAGCACCCAGCGCCACGGCGGCCGCAACGAGGCCGTTATCCTGGGCAAAATCCTGACGCCCGCGCAGCGCAAGTGCATGGTCTGGGACATCGAGCGCGGCCAAAGCAACGAAATCGAACCCCTGCCCTGGCAAACCGATACCTGCCTGGGCCAGTGGCACTACGACCGCCGCATCTACGACCAGCACGGCTACAAAAGCGCCAAAACCGTCATCCATACCCTCGTGGACGTGGTGAGCAAAAACGGCAACCTGCTCGTGAGCGTGCCCGTGCGCGGCAACGGCAGCATCGACGACCAGGAGCGCGCCATCGTGGAGGGCATCGGGACCTGGATGCAGGCCAACGGCGAGAGCATCTACGGCACCCGGCCCTGGAAAATCTTTGGCGAAGGCCCCGCCCAGCAGGCCGCCGCCGCCCTCAGCGCCCAGGGCTTCAACGAAGGCAAAGGCAAGCCTTTTGGGGCCGAGGATATTCGATATGTTACCAAAGGCAAAACCTTGTTTGCCACCGCCCTGGGCTGGCCGGCCAATGGCCGCCTGCTGCTCAAGTCGTTGGCGGTGGGTGGGCCGCATTACACGGGCAAGGTCAAGCAAATCGAGCTTTTGGGCGCGCCGGGCAAGCTCAAGTTTGAGCACACCAAGGAAGGTTTGGCCGTGGTGCTGCCAGCCCAAAAACCCAATGATATTGCCTACGCGCTGAAGATTGTGTCAGCCTAAAAAACGCTTACGTAAGTCTCCATTCTCAAGTTAAAAAGCTTAAAAAACGAGTCATGCTGAACGCAGGGAAGCATCTCTACCGCACCGTTGGATGGAGTGAACGATGCGGTAGAGATGCTTCCCTGCGTTCAGCATGACTCGTTTTTGTTTTTTGATTGGGGAATAAATCTTGTGTCGCTTCTGCGTCTACTCTTTCAACTACTCATGCTATTCACCCCAAAAAACCTTACCCTGAGCTGCCTACTGGCCCTGCCGCTGGCCGCCCAGGCGCAGGCCCCGTTGCTGAGCCCCGACAAAACGCTGCGCGTGCAGGTGCAGCTGAGCGGCGGCCAGGCGTTTTACGACGTGAGCCGCGCCGGGCAGCCCGTGCTGGTGCATTCGCGCCTGGGCTTGGTGCGCGATGATGCCGACTTTACCCAGGACCTGCGCCTGACGGGCACCTCGGCCGTGCGCCACGTCAGCGACCGCTACACCTTGCTTACGGCCAAGCGCCAGCCGGCCGTTTACGCGGCCAATGAGCAGGTAATCAGCCTAAAAAGTGCCGACGGGCAGCCGGTCAATATCATTTTTCGGGCTTCTGACGATGGGGTCGCGTTTCGGTACGAGTTTCCGGATGCGTCGGGCAAGGTGCGGGTGGTGAAGGAGGAAGCCACGTCGTTTCACCTGCCGGCGGGCACCCGCACCTGGCTGCAACCCAAGGAAAACGAGGCCTACGAGCGGCACTACCTGCCCGACCAGCCCGCCGGCCAAACCAGCCCGCAGGCCAAGGGCTGGGTATTTCCGGCCCTGTTTCGCACCGGCGACACCTGGGTGCTGCTCACCGAGGCCGACCTGGGCCGCACCTACTGCGGCAGCGTGCTGCGCGCCGCCGCGCCCGGTGGCGACTACCGCATCGGCTTTCCGGGGCCCGAGGAAACGTTTCCGGGCGGCGAGGCCGCGCCGCACAGCACCCTGCCCTGGCGCACGCCGTGGCGCATCGCGGCCATCGGCAGCCTGAAAACCATCGTAGAATCGACCCTGGGCACCGACCTGGCCGCGCCGGCCGTGCCCATGCCCACGGGCTTCATCAAGCCCGGCGCGGCGGCCTGGAGTTGGGCCTTGGGCATGGATAATTCCATCAACTACGACACCCAGCAGCAGCACATCGACTACGCGGCCAGCATGAACTGGCCCTACGTGCTGGTAGATGCTAACTGGGACACAACCATCGGCGAAGAAAAAATCCGCGAGCTAATCGCCTATGGCAAAGCCAAAAACGTGCGCCTGTGGCTGTGGTACAACTCGGGCGGCAGCTGGGTCGGGCTGCCCATGCACCCCAAAAACCGCCTGCTCACCCACGCCGACCGCGAGCGTGAGTTTGCCCACCTGCGCGAGTTGGGCGTGGCGGGCATCAAAATCGACTTTTTTGGCGGCGACGGGCAGTCGTTCATCAACTACTACCAGGACATCCTGGTGGATGCGGCGGCGCACGAGCTGCTCATCAATTTTCACGGCGCGACGCTGCCCCGCGGCTGGCAGCGCACCTACCCCAACCTGCTCACCACCGAGGCCGTGCGCGGCTTCGAGATGGTGTACGGCCAGGGCACCCAGGCCGATGCCGACCTGGAGGCCGAGCACTGCACCATCCTGCCCTTCGCCCGCAATGCCTTCGACCCCATGGATTTTACGCCTATGAGCCTGGCCCCTTTCGACCACCCCAACCACCGGGTGCGCAAAACCACCAACGCCTTCGAGCTGGCGCTGAGCGTGGTATTCCTGTCGGGCGTGCAGCACTACGCCGAGGGGCCGGCGGGTATGGCCCAGCAGCCCGAAGCGGTGCGCCAATTGCTGCGCCAGCTCCCCGCCGCCTGGGACGAGGTGCGCTTTCTGGACGGCTTTCCGGGCCAGTACTGCGTGGTGGCGCGCCGCGCCGGCGCACGCTGGTACGTGGCTGGCCTGAATGCCGAAAAGCAGCCCAAAACCCTGTCCCTCGATTTGTCTTTCTTGCCCAAAGGCCAGACCCTGACGCTGCTCGGCGACGGCCCCAGCCAGTACACCTTCGCCCCCGCGCAGCGCCTCGCGCTGCCCGCCAGCCGCTGCGCCAGCGTGACGATGCAGCCTGGCGGCGGCTTCGTGCTGCGCAGCGAGTAGCCCGCCGCGTACCGGCCAGCCAACCCGCCTGGGGCGGATTGCGCTGCGGCGCCGAAAAATTCTGCACTTGCGAAGTAGCGCGGCCGACTTGTGGGCTAGCGCTTGGCGTAGAACGGTAACGGCCGGCTTTTGCCCTGCGCGATGCGCGCAGGGCAAAAGCCGGCCGTTACCGTTCTACGGCTTATTTTTCCGCCCCCAAGCCCAACCGCAGCCGAGCACTGCTCCAAGCCTTACAACCTCTCCCCATGCCGAACGCCACGCTCCCCTTCCCGACCCGGTTGAATCTACTGGAAGAAACTCGTTTTGAGAAGCTTCCCGTCGCTGTTTATCCTACCAAGGAGGTGGCCGCCGGGCACGTGGCGGCGCGCATTGCCAGCCTCATCCGCAGCCGGCAAAGCGCCGGGCAGCCGGCCGTGCTGGGGCTGGCCACCGGGGCCACGCCCGTGGGCGTGTACGCGGAGCTGGTGCGCCTGCACCGCGAAGAAGGGCTGAGCTTTCGCAACGTAATCACGTTCAACCTCGACGAGTACTTCCCGATGCAACCCACGGCGCCGCAGAGCTACGTGGCGTTTATGCACGAGCACCTGTTCGACCACGTCGACATCGAGCCGGCCAACATTCACATTCCCGACGGCACGCTGGCCCCCGACGAGGTGGCTGCGTTTTGCCTGCGCTACGAGCGCCTGCTGGAGGAAGCGGGCGGGCTGGACTTGCAGCTGCTGGGCATTGGCCGCACGGGCCACGTGGGCTTTAATGAGCCCGGCTCGGCGCCCAACTCGGGCACGCGCCTGGTGACCTTGGACGACCTGACGCGGCGCGACGCCTCGCGCGACTTTGGGGGCAAGGAAAACGTGCCTACCAAGGCCATTACCATGGGCATCGGCACCATTTTTAAGGCCCGCGAGCTTATGCTGCTGGCCTGGAGCGGCAAAAAGGCGTCCATTATCAAGAAGGCGGTGGAGGGCGAGGTGTCGGGCGAGGTGCCGGCCACGTACCTGCAACTAGCCGATAACGTGGAGGTTGTGCTGGACGAAGCCGCCGCCGCCGAGCTGACGCGCTTCGACACGCCCTGGCTGGTGAAGGACTGCGCCTGGGATGACTGGCTCATCAAAAAAGCCGTCATCTGGCTGTCGAACAAGCTGGAAAAGCCGATTTTGAAGCTGACGGAGGAAGACTACAACAGCCACGGCATGGCCCAGCTCGTGACCGAGCGTGGCCCGGCGTACAACATCAACATTCACATTTTCAACCAGCTCCAGCACACCATTACGGGCTGGCCGGGCGGCAAGCCGGCGGCCGACGACTCGCAGCGGCCGGAGCGCGCCCTGCCGGCCCGAAAGCGCGTGCTCATTTTCTCGCCTCACCCCGACGACGACGTGATTTCGATGGGCGGTACCTTCATTCGCCTCATCGACCAGGGGCACGACGTGCACGTGGCCTACCAAACCTCGGGCAACACGGCCGTGTGGGACGATGACGTGCTGCGCTACCTGGAGTTTGCCATCGACTTTGAGGGCAGCCTGGGCCGGGACGCCAGCTACCTGCGGGCGCTGTACGCGGACATGCGGCAGTTTATCGCCCAAAAGCAGCCCAACCAGCCCGACACGCAGGAAATTCGCAACGTGAAAGGCTACATTCGGAAGAGTGAGGCCATTGCGGGCGCTCGCTACGCAGGCCTGCCCGACGACCACATTCACTTTCAGGCGCTGCCCTTCTACGAGTCGAACAAGCTGGCCAAGGCACCGGCCGGCGAGCCGGATATCGCGCTCACCAGGCAGCTGTTGCAGCAGGTGCGGCCGCACCAGGTGTTCGTAGCCGGCGATTTTGCCGACCCCAACGGCACGCACATCGTGTGCTTCAACATCGTGGCGGAAGCCTTGCGCCGCCTCAGGCAGACCGAGGCGTGGACCGCCGACTGCTGGGTGTGGCTGTACCGCGGGGCCTGGCACGAGTTCAAGCCCCACGAGATTGAGATGGCCGTGCCGCTGTCGCCCCAGGAAGTAATTCGCAAGCGCCACGCCATTTTCAAGCACCAGAGCCAGAAAGACCGGCCCATGTTTCCGGGCGACGATGCCCGCGAGTTTTGGGTGCGGGCCGAGCAGCGCAACCGCGAAACGGCCCACCAGTACGACAAGCTGGGGCTGGCCAATTACGAGGCAATGGAGGCTTTTGTGCGGTGGCATTTCTAGGCTGAGTTTGATTTTTGTAACCCCTCGTTTCGGCCGTGCTGAATGCCGTGAGGCATGCCCCACGGCAGCCCTTACTTTTAGCAACTCCCGCATGACCAACGACAAGTACCTCGGCGTAGATATTGGCGGCACGAAGGTGCACGCGGGCGTGGTGCAGGCGGGCGAGCTGCGGCAGGCAGTGCGCTTCGAAACCTCAGCTACCGCGCCCCAGGAGCAGATTTTGGCCGAGCTGGCGCGGGAGCTGGCGCCGCTGGTGGCGAGTGGCGTGGCGGGTATTGGCATTGGGGTGCCGGGGCTGGTAGACGAGGAAAACGGCATTGTGCACAACGTGCAGAATATTCCGTCGTGGCGCGAGGTGCACTTGCGGGCGTACCTGGCCCGCCATTTTGGCAAGCCGGTGTACCTCACCAACGATGCCAACGCCTTTGCCGTGGGCGAAAAAATGTACGGCCAGGGCCAGCCCTACGCCAACCTGGTGGGCCTGGCGCTCGGCACCGGGCTGGGGGCCGGCCTCATCCTCAATCACCAGCTGTATTCGGGCACGCTGTCGAGCGCCGGTGAGTTTGGCTGCATCCCGTACCTCGATAAAACGCTTGAGGACTATTGCAGCGGCAAGTTTTTCACGCAGCGCACCGGGCGGCCGGGCGCGGCGTGGCACGCGCTGGCCCGGCAGGGCGATGCCCAGGCTCTGGCTCTCTTTGCCGAGTTTGGCCGGCATTTGGGCCGCGCCCTGCACGTTATCCTGTACGCGCTGTCGCCGCAGGCCATTTTTCTGGGCGGCTCCGTCAGCCAGAGCTTCGCCTACTTTCGCGGCGGGCTGCACGAAAGCCTGGCGGCCTTTCCCTTCAAACAACTAACGGAGCGCCTCGTCGTGGCGCCCTCCACCATCGGCAACGCCGCCGTGCTGGGCGCGGCTGCCCTTTGCCACCTGCAACTAGCACTCCCTACTTCCCACCCGCGCCCGGCGCCCGCCCTATAGGTTATGACCCGAAAACTAATAGTTTTGCTCGCCGCCCTGCTGGCCGTGGGCAGCCTGGCGCCGGCCCACGGCCAGCAAACTACCCCTGGCCCACCCGGCATCGCCGTTATTCCGCAGCCGGCGCGGCTGGTGCCGGGCAGCGGCCGCTTCGCTATCACGCCCGAAACCCGCATTTACGTCGGCCCCCAAAACGAGGAACTGCGCCGCATCGGCCAAAGCCTGAGCCAGGAAATAGCGCGGGCCACCGGCGTGCGGCCGCCCGTGGTGGCCGCCGCGCCGGGCCGGCAATCGGCCGGCAGCATCTACCTCACCCTGGCCCAGCCCCTTGATACGCTGGGGGCCGAGGGCTACACGCTGAGCGTGCAGCCGGCGCGGGTGGTGCTGGCCGCCCGCCAGCCGCAGGGCCTGTTTTGGGGCACCCAAACCCTTTGGCAGCTGCTGCCTACGCAGCGCCCGGCGGCGGCCAGCCTGCCCGCCGTGGAGGTAATAGACAAGCCGCGCTACGCGTGGCGCGGCATGCACCTCGACGTGAGCCGCCATTTTTTTGGGGTCGAGTTTGTGAAGAAGTATATCGACTACCTGGCGCTGCACAAGCTCAACACCTTTCACTGGCACCTCACCGACGACCAGGGCTGGCGCATCGAAATCAAGAAATACCCCAAGCTGACCGCCGTGGGCGGCTGGCGCGACCACACGCTCATCGGGAGCTACAGCGACCAGCCGCACCAGTTCGACAACATTCACTACGGCGGCTTTTACACCCAGGAGCAGCTAAAAGAAGTGGTGCAGTACGCGCGGGAGCGCTACATCACGGTGGTGCCCGAAATCGAGATGCCCGGCCACGCCGTGGCGGCGCTGGCGGCCTACCCCGAGCTGTCGTGCAGCGGCGGGCCTTTTCAGGTGGAGGGGCTGTGGGGGGTGTTCGACGACATTTTTTGTGCTGGCAACGAGCAGACGTTCAATTTTTTGCAGGATGTACTGGCGGAAGTGATGCCCTTGTTTCCGGGCCAGGTCGTGCACATCGGGGGCGACGAGGCGCCCAAAACCCGCTGGCACGCCTGCCCCAAGTGCCAGGCCCGCATGAAGGCCGAAAACCTGCCGGACGAGCACGCCTTGCAGAGCTATTTCGTGCAGCGCATCGAGAAATTTGTGAACGCCAACGGCAAGCGCATTATCGGTTGGGATGAGATTTTGGAAGGCGGCCTGGCGCCCAACGCGGCCGTGATGTCGTGGCGCGGCCTGGAAGGCGGCATTGCGGCGGCCCGGCAGCGGCACAGCGTGGTGATGTCGCCCGGCGCGTACGCCTACTTCGACCACGCCCAGGGCCCGGCCAGCCTCGAACCCTTGTCGTTTGGCGACTACCTGCCGCTCTCTAAGGTGTACACGTTCGAGCCCACGCCGCCGGAGCTGACCGCCGCCGAGCAGCGCTACATCCTGGGCGGGCAGGCCAACCTCTGGACTGAGTACATCCCTACCGAGCAGCAGGCCGAGTACATGGTGCTGCCGCGCATGTCGGCCCTGGCCGAGGTGCTGTGGACGCCTGCGCGCCAAAGAAACTGGCCCGACTTCCAGGAGCGGATGCGCCGGCAATACCAGCGCTACGAGGCGCTGGGGGCCAATTATGCCAAGAGCGCCTTCAACGTGCGCCAGCAGCTCACCATCGACTCGGTGCGGCGCGAGGCCCTCGTGGCACTGCACACGGATGCCGCCGGCCCGCGCATCGTGTACACCCTCGATGGCGCGGACCCCACGGCTACGGCCCGGGTCTACACCGCGCCGTTTGCCTTGGCCAATTCGGCCGTTATTAAAGCTGCTTCGTTTGAGAATGGCCAGCTGATGGGCAAAATCACGACCAAAGAATTCCTTGCGCACCGAGCATTCACCCAGCCGGTTACGCTGGCCAATGCGCCAAGCAAGCAGTACAGCGGAACCGGCCCGCTGACCCTAGTAAATGGCCTGAAAGGCTCCACGAGCTTCACCGACGGGCAGTGGCTAGGCTTTTTGGGCACCGACCTGGTGGCGACGATTGACTTGAAAAAAGCTACCGAAATCAGCACGGTCGAGAGCAGCTTCTTGCAGAACGCGGGGGCCGGCATTTTGCTGCCCACGCAGGTTGAAGTTGCCGTTTCCACGGATGGCCGCACGTTTAAAACGGTGTATGCCGCGCCCGTGGCGGCGGCCACCAAGTCGGGCATCAGCGCGGTGAAGGCCGAGGTGAAGAAGACACCAGCCCGGTTTGTCCGCGTCACGGCCCGCAACGCGCAGCCGGCGGCGGCCAGCCCCGGCCCGCCGCCCTCGCGGGCGTGGCTGTTTGTGGATGAGGTGGTGGTGCAGTAGCAAAGCCCCGGCAAAACCTGCCCCCAGCTGGCCCTTTACCAACGATTACTTCTGTGAGCTTTTTCGCATGAAAACCTATTGCCTCCTGCTGCTGGCGCTGGTGCTGGCCGCGCCCCTGGCCGCGCAGCAGCGCTACGAGCTGAACTCTGGCTGGAAGGCAATGCCCCTTGCCCGCGTGCCAGCCGATGGGGCGGCCATTTCGCGGCCATCTTTCGCGCTAAGCGGTTGGCTGCCGGCCGTGGTGCCAGGCACGGTGCTCACCACGCAGCTGGCTAATAAGCAAGTGCCTGACCCGTTTTTCGGGATGAATAATAACCGCATTCCGGACATTTATACTACCGGGCGCGACTACTACACGTACTGGTTTGCCAAGGATTTTAGGGAGGCGCCCGTCCGTGGCGGCGGCCAGGTTTGGCTGCACTTGCGGGGCGTGAACTACAGCTGCGAGGTGTTTCTGAACGGGCGGAAGCTCAACCCGAAAACCCACCACGGCATGTTTCTGCGCCAGGCCTACAACATCACGCCCTACCTGGCGCAGGACGGCAACAACCGCTTGGCCGTTATCGTTTTCCCGCCCGACCCGGTGGGCAACCCCAACGGCGGGCAGGGCGGCGACGGCACCATTGCCCGCAACGTGGCGCACCAGTACGTGGCCGGCTGGGACTGGATTCAGCCCATCCGCGACCGCAATACGGGTATTTGGGACAAGGTAACGATTGAGCGAACCGGGCCGGTCAACCTCAAAAACCCGCACATCGTTACCCGCGTGCCCGGCGTGCGCCAGCCCGATGGCCCGCAGCCGCCCGCCACCCTGGCGGTGACGGCCGAGCTGGAAAACCCAACCGGCAAACAGGTGCCGGCCGTGCTGCGCTACACCATCGGCGGGCAGGTAGTGACGCGGCAAGTGACGCTGCCCGCGCACGCTACGCGGCTGGTGCGCCTGCCAGCGCTAACCCTGCCCAACCCCAAGCTCTGGTGGCCCAAC